>NZ_JBSGIW010000005.1:0-152780 GCF_053605265.1 Streptomyces sp. NPDC003943
GCCCGGTTACATTCCGAACCCGGAAGCTAAGCCTTTCAGCGCCGATGGTACTGCAGGGGGGACCCTGTGGGAGAGTAGGACGCCGCCGAACAATCATTGTGGGAAAGCCCCGCACCGTATGGTGCGGGGCTTTTCTGCGTTCTGAGGACCCTCGTAGAGGGGAGCCTGGCCCAGGCAAGACCCCCCCTCCTCACAGCCGGCCGGCCGCCTTCAGAGCCAGATACGCGTCCGCGAGAGAGGGAGCGAGTTCATCAGGGCTCGCGTCCACGACGGTGACGCCGTGACGCTGGAGCTGTTCCGCCGTGCGGAGACGCTGGGACTGGGCCTGGGTCGCGGCGGCGGCCTCGTAGACCCCCTCGATGGTGCCGCGCTTGGTCGCCATGTCGGCGATGCGCGGGTCGGCGGGGGAGGCGACCAGGACCGTGTGGCGCTGGGTGAGCTGCGGGAGGACCGGGAGGAGGCCCTCCTCGATCGGGGCGGCATCCAGGCCCGTGAGCAGGACGATGAGAGAGCGGCGCGGGGCGCGGGCCAGGGCGGTGGCCGCCAGGCCGCGGGCGTCGGTCTCGACCAGTGAGGGTTCGAGCGGGGCGAGGGCGTCCACCACGGCGGGCAGGACGTCGCTAGCGGAGCGGCCCTGGACCTGGGCGCGGAGGCGGCGGTCGTAGGCCACGAGGTCGACGCGGTCGCCGGCGCGGGAGGCGAGGGCGGTGAGGAGGAGGGCGGCGTCCATCGCGGCGTCGAGACGGGGGACGTCGCCCACGCGGCCGGCGGAGGTGCGGCCGGTGTCCAGGACGATCAGGATGTGGCGGTCGCGCTCGGGGCGCCAGGTGCGGACGGCGACCGCGGACTGGCGTGCGCTGGCCCGCCAGTCGATGGAGCGGGTGTCGTCGCCGGGCACGTACTCGCGCAGGCTGTCGAACTCGGTTCCCTCACCGCGCGTCAGAACGCTGGTGCGGCCGTCGAGTTCACGCAGGCGTGCCAGGCGCGAGGGCAGGTGCTTGCGGCTGGTGAACGGCGGCAGCACGCGGACCGTCCAGGGGACCTCGTGGTTGCCCTGGCGGGCGGCGAGGCCGAGCGGGCCGTACGAGCGGACGGTGACGCGCTCTGCGCGGCGGTCGCCGCGGCGGGTGGGACGCAGGGCCGTGTTGAGGCGGCGGCGCTCGCCGGCGGGAACCGTCAGCTCCTGGCGCGCGGGGGTCTGGGCGGCGCTCGGGGCCCAGGCGTCGCGGAGTTGGGCGCGTAGGCGGCGGCGGGACGGGTTGGTGACGGTGAGCTTGACGTCGGCGCCGTCACCCAGTCGAACTGACGTGTCACCACTTCGGGTGAACTGGAGCGTTCGCACTGGCGCGGCCATCGCGTAGTCGCACAGAATTGCGAGTGTGAGTGGCGCGTTCACCGCCAGCATCCCCGTCCAACTCGGGGCGAGGATGCCGACGGGAAGCGATCCGATGGCGGCGAGCAGGGCGGTTCGTCCGGTGAGGGCCATGGGGCGCCGTTCTCAGCGGGGTACGGGGACGTGAGCGAGGATCGAGGTGAGGACGGAGTCCGTGGTGACTCCCTCCATCTCGGCCTCGGGCCGCAGTTGGATGCGATGGCGCAGGGTCGGCAGGGCCAGGGCCTTCACATCGTCCGGGGTGACGTAGTCCCGGCCGGTGAGCCAGGCCCAGGCGCGGGCCGTGGAGAGCAGGGCGGTGGTTCCTCGGGGGGAGACGCCGAGGGTGAGCGAGGGGGATTCACGCGTGGCACGGCAGATATCGACGACATAGCCGGCGATCTCGGGGGAGACCGCCACCTTGGTCACGGCCTCCCGGGCGGCCTCGAGTTCGGCCGGGCCGGCGACGGGGCGGACCCCGGCGGCCTTCAGGTCGCGCGGGTCGAAGCCCTGGGCGTGGCGGGTGAGGACGTTGATCTCGTCCTCGCGTGAGGGCAGCGGGACCGTCAGCTTGAGCAGGAAGCGGTCGAGTTGGGCCTCGGGCAGCGGATAGGTGCCCTCGTACTCGACGGGGTTCTGGGTCGCGGCGACGAGGAACGGCTCGGGCAGTGGGCGGGGTGTGCCGTCCACGGTGACCTGGCGTTCCTCCATCGCCTCCAGGAGTGAGGACTGGGTCTTCGGGGGCGTCCGGTTGATCTCGTCGGCAAGCAGCAGGTTGGTGAAGACCGGGCCGGGCTGGAAGGAGAACTCGGCGGTCCGGGTGTCGTAGACGAGGGAGCCGGTGACATCGCTCGGCATCAGGTCGGGTGTGAACTGGACGCGCTTGGTGTCGAGTTCGAGCGCGGCGGCGAGCGTCCGCACGAGGAGGGTCTTGGCGACGCCGGGGACTCCCTCCAGGAGCACGTGGCCCTTGCAGAGCAGGGCGACGACGAGACCGGTGACGGCGGGGTCCTGGCCGACCACGGCCTTCCCGATCTCGGTGCGCAGGGCCTCCAGGGAGGCGCGGGCGCGGTCCGAGCTCGGCACGGTCTCGGGGGTCGGGGCGCTCATGAGGTGCGTACCTCTCTTTCGAGGGCGTCGAGTTGGTCGGCGAGGCGGATCAGGGCGGCGTCGTCGGCGGGTGCCGGGCCGAAGAGGAGGTCCCGGTGGCCGGCCGCGTCGGCGGGGAGCCGGGGGGCCAGTGCCGGGAGGAGCAGATCGGAGGTGTGGGCGTCCTTGGAGGGGACGCCCAGGAGCGGGGCGATGCGGGTGCGGGTCGCGGTGCGCAGGACGGTCGCCGCGCGGTCGCGGGCGTCGGCCTTGCGGTAGAGGCGGGCGCGGCCCTCGGTGGCCTCGGAGGCGCGGACGGCGACGGGGAGTTGTTCGGTCACCAGGGGGCCGAGGCGGCGGCCGCGCCAGATGGCGGCGAGCAGGGCCGCGACGGCGAGCTGGAGGGTGCCCCACAGCCAGCCGGAGGGGACCAGGTCGAAGAAGGAGCCGGTGGGGTCGTCCGCGGCCTCGGGGTCGGCGGGCACATCCGTGAGCGAGGGGAGGTACCAGACGAGATGCGGGCGGGAGCCGAGGAGTTGGAGGGCCAGAGAGGCGTTGCCCTGCTGGGCGAGGTGCTTGTTCGTCAGGAGTTGCGACGACCCGAGCAGGACGGTGTCGGCGTTGCCCGCCCGGGGGACGCGGACCAGCGTCGGCAGGCCGTCGGAGAGGTAGCAGGCGTCGGCGGTGGTCGTGCCGGTCCGGTAGCGCTCGCCGCCCAGTTCGACGCTGCCGGCGCGGGTGGCGTCCGGCAGGGTGCAGCCGGGCTCCAAGCTGGACACCTTGGTGCTCAGGGCGGTGTCGATGCCGGGGGCGAGGGTGCCGACGGAGGGCAGGCCGGCTCCGAGGAGGACGGTGCGTCCGGCCGAGCGGGTCATCGCCTCGTACAGGGTGGACTGCTGCTCGTCGGTCAGCAGGTCCGGCGTGGTGACGAGGAGCGTGGTGTCGGCGCCGGTGGTGGCGGTGGCCTCGGCGAGGCTGTCGACGACGTCCACGCTGACGCCCCGGGCCTTGAGGAGTTCGGCGACGGCCCGGGCTCCGGAGGGATCGGCGGAGCGCGGGTCGAGGTAGCCGCCGCCGTGGTCCGCGGAGCGGACCGTGGCGAGGAGGGTACCGCCGAGCAGGAGCAGGGCCAGGAGCACGAGCGTGCCGCGGGCGCGGGTCCACAGCTGGCGGGGGGTGAGCGAGGCCGAGGTGGCGCTGGTGGCCGAGCGGCTCATCGGGGCGCCTCCGTGAAGGCGGAGGCGGCGGCCGTGGTGAGGGACGGCTTGGTGCGTTCCAGGGCGGTGTCGAGCTGCTCGATGCGCCGGTACGCGGCCTCGTCGGCGGTGCGAGCGCCGTATGTGACGTCGTCGAAGGCGCGGGCGGCGGAGCGCAGCCCGTCGGCGTGGGCGGGCAGGGACCGGCCGGCCTCCGCGGCCGCCTCGTCGGCGGTGCGGCCGGGGCGCGGATCGAGCAGGGTGCGCTCTTCGAGGGAGCGGACGATGGCCCGCATGCGTTCCTGGACGGCCTGGTTCCACTGGCCGGCGGCGGCGTGGCGGGCGGCGGCGGCCCGGTGTTCGGCGGCCGTGCGCGGGCCCTCGTCGAAGAGGGCGTCGCCGCCGCCCGAGGGTGCGCGACGGGGGGTGCCGAGGCGCCACCAGAGGGCGGCGACCAGGGCGATGACGACGAGGACGACGGCCACGACGCCGACGACACCGCCGGGCGTCGCGCCGGCGGCCGCGTCGAAGAGGCCGCCGATCCAGTCCCAGAAGCGGTCGAGGGCGCGCTGGAGAAGACTGGGGTCGTTCTCGTGGTACAGCGGCTTGGACAGTTCCCGCTCCGCCGCCTCCTGGGCGGGGACGCGCGGGATGTCCACCGGTACGTCGCCGGCCGTTCCCCCCGTGAGCCTCACGCCATCAGCCTCCCTGGACGGCGAGTCCGGCGGCCCGGGTGAGCTCGATGTCGAGCGCCTCCCGGCGGATGCGCTGGTCGATGTAGAGGAGGACGGTCACACCGGCCAGGAGCGGGTAGGTGACGGCGCTCGTGATGATCCCGCCGATACCGGTGATGAGCAGGAACGACCAGCTGGTCTCGAAGCCCCCGCTGCTGAGGCCGGCGAGGCCGTCGCCGGAGACGATCACCGCGATGATGCCGAACGGCAGCGCGAGGATGAACGCGACGACGAGCACGATGAGCTGGGTGAGGGCGCTGATGCCGAAGATGCGCCACCACGAGCCCTGCACCAGCTTCGCCGAGCGCTTGAGCGCTTTGATGACGCCCTGGCGCTCCAGCATCAGGGCGGGCGAGGCCAGGCTGAAGCGGATCATCAGCCAGAGCATGACCACGAAGCCGCAGAGGCCGCCGACGGCGGTGAGGGCGGAACCGGCACCGCTGCTCGCGGCTCCGAGGAGGAGGCCGGGCAGCATGCCGACGAACACGACGGCGCCGCCGATCAGCGGCATCAGCAGGGTCAGCCCGAACAGCTGGAGCAGCCGGGGGCGGGCCTCCTGCCAGGCGGTGGCGAGGTCGACGGGGCGGCCGAGGACGGCCCGGCTGATGACGATGGTGAGCAGAGCGGCGCTGACCAGCGTGGCGACGATCATGATCACGTAGGCCGGGATCGAGGCGATCAGACTGACCTTCATCGACTCGGCGGTCTGGGCCATCGCCTCGGCGGGGTCGGCGTCCGGGTTGATCTTCGGGCGGGCCGGGATCAGATAGCGCTGGGTCAGGGTCTCCGCGATCTGCATGATCACCGCGACGGTGACGGAGACGGTGAGAACGGTCCGCCAATACCGGCGCATCGTCGTCACGGCGCCGTCGAGGATCTCGCCCAGCGTCAGCGGGCGCAGCGGGATCACGCCCGGCTTCGCGGCCGCGGGCATGCCCCACTGGCCGTACGGGGGCTGTGCGCCCCAGCCCGGGCCGCCCTGGCCGCCGTACGCGCGAGCCGGTGCCTGCGGCGGTGCGGCGTGGCCGGGACCGGTCGGCGACTGCCACTGGCCGGCGGCCGGCTGCTGCTGGGACCACTGGGGGGCGGAGCCGTTCGTGTCGCCGGGCGTGCCGTCCGGGCCGTCGGCGGGGGCGGATCCGGGCGAGGTCCAGCCCGGAGTGTCGTTCACGGTGGTCCACCTCGAGGATTGGTCGCGGTGCCGGATCGCCGAACCGGCTTGGTCTCAGCGGCCGTCCGCCCGGCAGGGCGGCGGGCCGGGAGCCATCGTGCCACGCGGGGCCCGCCCGCGGGCGGGCCAGGCAGTTCCTGCCCCGCCTTCCCACCGGGGCCGTCGCGGGTCAGACTGTGCCGAACGCCGTTCCACCCGTACGAAACGGCGGCGGGACGGGGGAGCAGTGGACGGTTCTGTCCTGGGTCGGGCCGCAGACGTCACCGCACGGCCAGGCGGTCTTCCTGCTCGCCTGGGGCGCGGCCGCCGCGCTCTGGGGCTGGTTCGCGGCACTGAAGCGGACCGGCGTCGCCGACACCATGGCCGCGTGGGTGGACCAGTCCCAGCAGGACTACGTCGACGCGTACGGGAAGGGCACCCCACCGACCGCCGCGGTGAGCCGGTTCAGGCGCCTGGCCGCCCGGTTCCTCGGGTGGGCGTTCGCGGTCCCGGGGCCGGCCAATGTCGCCGCGGGCATCGGGCTCCTCGTCCGGAGTTGACGGGGCAAGGTACGGTGCTGGGCGGTCACGGGGCCCTACAGGTGCCGTTCACGGCCGTCACCGCAGGTCGGTGAGGTATCTCACCAGCCGCCTTGAGACTGATACGGAAATGGGATGATGTCGATATGAAGGGACGCGTTCTTGTCGTCGACGACGACACGGCACTCGCCGAGATGCTCGGGATCGTGCTGCGGGGTGAAGGTTTCGAGCCGTCGTTCGTGTCGGACGGTGACAAGGCACTCGCCGCTTTCCGTGAGGCCAAGCCGGATCTGGTGCTGCTCGACCTGATGCTGCCCGGTCGGGACGGCATCGAGGTGTGCCGGCTGATCCGGGCCGAGTCCGGGGTGCCGATCGTCATGCTCACGGCCAAGAGCGACACGGTCGACGTCGTCGTCGGTCTGGAGTCCGGGGCCGACGACTACATCGTGAAGCCGTTCAAGCCGAAGGAGCTCGTCGCCCGCATCCGGGCGCGGCTGCGGAGGTCCGAGGAGCCGGCGCCGGAGCAGCTGACCATCGGTGACCTGGTCATCGACGTGGCGGGGCACTCCGTGAAGCGGGACGGGCAGTCGATCGCCCTGACGCCGCTGGAGTTCGACCTGCTGGTCGCGCTGGCCCGCAAGCCGTGGCAGGTGTTCACGCGCGAGGTGCTCCTGGAGCAGGTGTGGGGCTACCGGCACGCCGCCGACACCCGTCTGGTGAACGTGCACGTGCAGCGGCTGCGCTCGAAGGTCGAGAAGGACCCGGAGCGGCCGGAGATCGTCGTGACCGTCCGCGGTGTCGGCTACAAGGCGGGACCGAGCTGACATGACCAAGGGCAGTGCTGCTCCCAAGGCCGGGGACAAGGCCGGGGACCCTGGGGTCCGTGCGGGGCGGGCTGCCGGACCGGGGCGGGGGGGCCGAGGTCTGGGCCGTCTCTTCCAGGACGGGACACCGGGCGGACCCGCGTTCCGGCTGATCGCGCGCTGGGTGCGCCGTCCGCTGCTGCCCGCCGTACGGCTGTGGCGGCGCAACCTGCAGGTGCGGGTCGTCGCGGGCACCCTGCTGATGTCGCTCGGCGTGGTGCTGCTGCTCGGCCTGGTCGTCATCGGCCAGGTCCGCAACGGCCTGCTCGACGCCAAGGAGAAGGCCGCGCAGAGCCAGGCCGCCGGCGGGTTCTCCGCCGCGCAGGACCGGGCCGCGACCACGCAGCCCGCGCCGGGCGAGCAGGACGGCGGCCGGGCCGGGTCCTCGGTGAACTGGCGCTCCACGCTCGTCGAGCAGCTCGCCAGCGGCGGTCAGAGCGCGTTCAACGTGGTCGCGCTCTCCCTGGAGACCGGGGACACCGCCAGCCGCGGCGCCCGCGCCTCCGGCGAGGTCGATCCGACCACGAGCATTCCCGCCGAGCTGCGGCACAGCGTCGCGCAGGGCACCAACACCTTCCAGACGTACGCCCGCATCCACTACACCAGCGGCAAGCCGTCCGAGCCCGGCCTGGTGGTCGGCAAGCGGCTCAACGACGCCGACGGCCAGCCGTACGAGCTGTACTACCTCTTCCCGCTCACGCAGGAGGGCGACTCCCTCGCCCTGGTCAAGGCCACCCTGGCGACCGCCGGGCTGTTCGTCGTCGTCCTGCTCGGCGCCATCGCGTGGCTCGTGGTGCGGCAGGTCGTCACGCCCGTGCGGATGGCCGCCGGAGTCGCCGAGCGACTGTCGGTCAACGGCCTCCAGGAGCGGATGAAGGTCACCGGCGAGGACGACATCGCGCGCCTCGGCGAGGCCTTCAACAAGATGGCGCAGACCCTCCAGCTCAAGATCCAGCAGCTGGAGGAGCTGTCCCGGATGCAGCGGCGGTTCGTCTCCGACGTCTCGCACGAGCTGCGCACCCCGCTGACGACCGTACGGATGGCGGCTGACGTCATCCATGACGCGCGGGCCGACTTCGACCCGGTCACCGCGCGCTCCGCCGAACTCCTCGGCGACCAGCTCGACCGCTTCGAGTCGCTGCTCTCCGACCTGCTGGAGATCAGCCGCTTCGACGCGGGCGCGGCGGCGCTCGAGGCCGCGCCGATAGACCTGCGCGAGGTGGTACGACGGGTCATCGGCGGCGCGGAGCCGCTGGCCGAGCGCAAGGGCAGCCGGATCGTCGTCGTCGGCGACGAGCAGCCCGTGGTGGCCGAGGCGGACGCCCGCCGGGTCGAGCGGGTGCTGCGCAACCTGGTCGTGAACGCCGTCGAGCACGGCGAGGGCAAGGACGTGATCGTGCGGCTGGCCGCCGCGGGCGGTGCCGTCGCCGTGGCCGTACGGGACTACGGCGTCGGCCTGAAGCCCGGCGAGGCGACCCGCGTCTTCAACCGGTTCTGGCGCGCCGACCCGGCCCGCGCCCGCACCACCGGCGGCACGGGCCTCGGCCTGTCGATCGCCGTCGAGGACGCGCGGCTGCACGGCGGCTGGCTCCAGGCGTGGGGCGAGCCCGGTGGCGGCTCGCAGTTCCGGCTGACCCTGCCGCGTACCGCTGACGAGCCGCTGCGTGGCTCCCCCATCCCGCTGGAGCCGGACGACTCGCGGCGCAACCGCGAGCAGGCGGCCCTCTCCGGGGCCGGTACGGGCTCCGGTACGGGTACGGGTGCCGGTGCCGCGTCCGGCGGGCGGCTCGCGGGCGTGCCGATGCAGGCGGCCGGGGCGGCTCGTACGGCGCTGCCCGTACCGCCGCGGATACCGCCGGCGCCGCGGGCCACGGTGGATCCGACGGCCCTGCCGGGCAGCGGAGCCCGGGTGGTCGCCCTGCCCGCGGAGGGCGCCGACGGCGACAGTGGTGAGGCGATGGCGTCGACGCGCGCCGAGCGGGAGGACGGAACTGGTGGGCGCTGACCATCGAGGGAAGCGGGAGACCCTGGGGCGGGGACGGTCGGCGGCCGGTATTTCGGTGGCTGGGCCTTCGGTGGCCGGGCCTGCGACGGCCGCGGGTTCGGCGACTGGGCCTTCGGCGGCGGGAGCCCCTGCGGCGGGACGGTCGGCGGCCGGTCCTTCGGTGACCGGACGGTCGGTGGCCGGGCGGGTCGGGCGCGGCGTGGTGCTCGCCGCCTGCGGGGCGCTTGTGGTGACCGGGTGCGCCGGGATGCCCGACAGCGGGGACGTGCAGGCGGTCAAGGCGTCCAACGCCGGGGACTCGCAGGTGCGGGTGTACGCGGTGGCGCCGCGGGACAACGCCGATCCGGAGGAGATCGTCGACGGCTTCCTGGAGGCCATGACGAGTGACGACCCCGGGTTCGCGACGGCGCGGAAGTACCTGACCAAGCAGGCCGCGCGGACGTGGCGGCCGGAGGAGAGCATCACTGTGCTCACCACCGCGCCCGACCGCGACCAGGCCGACCGGCCAGGTGATCCGGACAGCCAGGGGCGGACGTTTCCGATCTCCGGCCGCCGGATCGCGGAGGTCGACGCGAAGCACGCGTACCGGCCGGAGGTGCCGTCCGAGTTCGACACGGCCATCCACGTGGTGCAGCAGACGTCGGCGGACGGCAAGAGCAAGGAATGGCGGATCGACAGCCTGCCGCGGGGCCTGGTGCTCGGCGAGGCGGACTTCCTGCGCAACTACCGCTCGGTCAACAAGTACTACTTCGCCTCCGGCGAGAGCTGGCTGGTCGCCGACCCCGTCTACATCCGGCAGCGCCAGGACCCGGTCACCCGCATGGATCCGGTGACGCAGACCGTCAAGGCGCTCCTGGACGGCCCGACGAAGTGGCTCGGCCCCGCGGTCGACTCGCGCTTCCCGTCCGGTACGGAGCTGCGGGAGGACGTCAGGTCGCTGACGCCCGACGACCAGTCCACCCTCAAGGTCCCGCTCAACGCCAAGGCCGACAACGTCAACGCGCCGGCCTGCAAGGGCATGGCGGCGCAGCTGCTGTTCACGCTGGGCGACCTGACGTCGGTGCGGGTCGAGCAGGTCGAGATCCAGGGCAGCAAGGGCAACCGGCTGTGTCTGCTCGGCAAGGGGCAGGCGCTGCAGGAGTTCTCGCCGGTCCGCAACCCCGGCCGGGGCGAGACCCCGTACTTCGTCGACGAGCACGACCGGCTGATGATGCTGTCGGTCGGCGGCCGTCAGCCGGACAAGCCGGCCGAGGTGCCCGGTCCGTTCGGCAAGGGCGCGGTGCCGCTGCGGTCCGTGGCGGTGGACCGCGAGGAGAACCGCGCGGCCGCGATCGTGAACGACGGGCGCGAGCTGCGCGTCGGCTCGATCACCACCGAGGAGGAGCTCCCGGCGCCGGTCGTGATCAGCAGCGCCCTGCGGCCCGACGACCGGCTGTCGGCGCCCAGCTGGGACGGCCGCGGTGACCTGTGGGTCGCCGACCGCAACCCGCTGAAGCCGCGGCTGTGGCTGGTGCCCGGCGGCCAGGGCGAGCGGGTCGAGGTCAGCACGCCGTGGCTGCGGGACGGTGCCCGCGTCGAGTCGCTGCGGGTCTCCGCGGACGGCGTGCGGATCGCGCTGCTCGTGACCCGGGACCACCGCACCACCCTGCAGATCGGCCGGGTGGAGCGCACCGTCGAGGACGGCCGCGTCGAGGTCACCGTCAAGGACCTGCAGGACGCCGCGCCCCGCCTGGAGTCGGTCACCGCGGTGTCCTGGGCCGGGCCGAGCCGGCTCGTCGTGGTCGGCACGGAGAAGGGCGGCGTGCAGCAGGTGCGGTACGTCCAGACCGACGGCTCCACCTCGGCGACGTCCGTCCTGCCGGGCCTGAACGGCGTCACGTCGGTGGCCGCGCCGTACGGGGCCGACCAGAGCGCGCCGGTGGTCGCGAACTCCGGCAACGACGGCATCGTGCGGCTCGTGCCGGGCGCGAACTGGCAGCCGGTGGTGAAGGCGGGCAACTCGCCGGTCTATCCCGGCTGAGGGCCGGCGCCGGGGGGTCCCGCCGCCTGCGCGACCCGCGCTGGGAGTGCCTGCACCCCGAGTGTCGCGCGCCCGGCGGGGGCCACGACCGGCGCGGCCGCCACGCTGCGCGTGGCACCTGTGCCGCGCGGTCTCCGCGGCGGGCGCGACCGCCCGCTGCTTGCGCCCTGTGCCGCGCGACACCCGCGCCGCACGGGACCAGCGCGCCTGCGCGGCCACGCCGCGCGTGAAGGACGTGCCGCGCGGTCCTCGCGGTCGGACGTGCTCGCCCGCTGCTTGGCGCCCTGCGCCACGCAACACTCGCGCCGCGCTGGTCCCCACACCCGCACGGTGTCGCGCGCCCGGCGCGGCCCCATGCTGCGCGACACCCGCGCGCGCGGGCCCCCCGCGCCGCCCCCCGCCCGCCGTTCTCGGCGGCTGTGGCGGGTTGTCCACAGGGCGTTGTCCACAGGGGTGGCCGGGGGCGCCGTGCGGGGGGACAGTGGTGCCATGCAGGGGTGGTGGCGAGAGGTTGCCGGGCTGGTGCTGCCGGTCTCCTGTGGAGGATGCGGGAGACCCCGTACGGCGCTGTGCCCGCCGTGCGAGGCCGAGCTGGCCGGGAGCGGGCCGGGCAGGGTGCGGCCGGTGCCCGAACCCGTGGGGTTGCCGGTGGTGCATGCCGCCGCGCCGTACGAGGGTGCGGTACGGGCGCTGCTCCTCGCCCACAAGGAGCGCGGCGCGCTGCCGCTCGCCGGGCCCCTCGGCGCGGCGCTGGCCGGGGCCGTGGCGGCCGCTGCCGGGGCCTTGGGCGGACCCGGGGACGGCCCGCTGCTCCTCGTACCGGTGCCGTCCTCGCGGCGCTCCGTGCGGGCGCGTGGCCACGATCCGACGCGGCGGATCGCGCTGGCCGCCGCCGGGCGGCTGCGGCGGTCGGGGCGGGTGGCGCGGGTGCTGCCGGTGCTGCGGCAGCGGCGCTGGGTGGCCGACCAGTCGGGGCTCGGCGCGGGGGAGCGGGCGGCCAACCTGGCGGGGGCGCTGGAGGTCGCGACGGGCGGAGCGCGGCTGCTCGACGAGGCCGGCCGGGCGGGCGGACGGGTGGTACTCGTGGACGACCTGATGACCACGGGGGCCTCGCTCGCGGAGGCGGCTCGGGCACTCGCGGCGGCCCGGTCCGGGGCCCGCGGCGTACACCGTCCGTTCACGTTCCACGGATTAGCGCACAGCTCGAAGGGAGGCGTGGCGGAAGGCCTATTCGAACGGCCGGTGGCGGCGGTAGTCGCATCTTCTCCGGCCTCGTTCGAAATAAACCGGAACTCACGGGGAAGTTGCATCGTTGCAGGTGGTGAGAGGTGAAAACACCCGAATGAAGGTATGTGGCCGCACCGGGTGCCGACACCCGTCCGAACGAGCTATGTTCGGTTGTGAGGAATGGCGAATGCCACGCCTCACCGAATGCACGGGTGCGCCTACAGGACAGGAGTTCAGGGCGAATTAACCTCTGGTTGGTGGGGTGGGGAGCTTGTCGGCTGGGGAGGAGGAGGTCAGGTCGCCAAGTCCGAGACTCCGGTAATCGCCGGAGTCTGGTGCAAAGGGAGAAGCTCGCCGGCCAAGGAGCCGTACCGAGTGATCCGGGAACGGAGTTCTGCGTGGACATCGTCGTCAAGGGCCGCAAGACCGAGGTGCCCGAGCGGTTCCGGAAGCACGTGGCCGAGAAGCTGAACCTGGAGAAGATCCAGAAGCTCGACGGCAAGGTGATCAGCCTCGACGTCGAGGTGTCCAAGGAGACCAACCCGCGGCAGGCCGACCGGTCCGACCGTGTGGAGATCACCGTCCATTCCCGAGGCCCGGTGATCCGGGCGGAAGCGTCAGCAGGCGACCCGTACGCAGCGCTCGACCTCGCCCACGGAAAGCTGGAGGCCCGGCTGCGCAGGCAGCACGACAAGCGGTTCACCCGCCGCGGCAGCGGCAGGCTGTCGGCCGCCGAGGTCGCCGACGTGGTGCCGGGTGTCGCCCAGCTCAACGGAAGCGGCGAGCTCGTGCCCGAGGAGCCCGACGTGCCCACCACGATGATGGGCTCGATCGAGGTCCAGGGCGAAGGGCCGCTGGTGGTAAGGGAGAAGACCCACAAGGCCGCTCCCATGAGCCTCGGCCAGGCTCTTTACGAGATGGAGCTGGTCGGGCACGACTTCTATCTTTTCGTCGACGCCGACACCAAGCTGCCGAGTGTCGTCTACCGGCGGCACGCGTACGACTTCGGCGTCATCCGAGTGGAGAACGACCCGTTCGCCGAGTCCGAGGGGGGCGGCGCCGGCGGCGCGCTCGGCGGCTGACCCGCCGCCATCGACTCGGTCGCGGACGACCATGACACGGTGCCCCTGGAGCGCCCGGAGCGCTTGCAGGGGCACCCCTGTGCGACCGTACGCGCCCCCGTGCGACCACGGGATCACCTGGTTGTCGCCGCGGCATGAAATCATGGCGTGCACGCCAACCGGTGCTCCCCGAGCAGCGGTTGGGGACCGAAAAGTGAATCAGTACACGACTTCAGGCCACGGCCTTCAGGGGGAGGAACCATGGCGGACAGCTTCGGGCCGGTGCACGGCGGGCGGGAGCCCCAGAGCACGATGAACCCGGAGGGAATGGATTCGGCCAACGGCGCGTCACGAGGCGAGCCGATCCGGGTCCTCGTCGTGGACGATCACGCCCTTTTCCGCCGCGGTCTGGAGATCGTTCTCGCGCAGGAAGAGGACATCCAGGTCGTCGGCGAGGCGGGCGACGGCGCCGAGGCCGTCGACAAGGCCGCGGATCTGCTCCCCGACATCGTCCTGATGGACGTCCGGATGCCCAAGCGCGGCGGTATCGAGGCATGCACCTCCATCAAGGAGGTCGCCCCCAGCGCGAAGATCATCATGCTGACGATCAGCGACGAGGAGGCCGACCTCTACGACGCGATCAAGGCGGGCGCGACCGGCTATCTCCTGAAGGAGATCTCCACCGACGAGGTCGCCACCGCGATCCGCGCGGTCGCCGACGGCCAGTCGCAGATCAGCCCGTCGATGGCGTCGAAGCTCCTCACCGAGTTCAAGTCGATGATCCAGCGCACCGACGAGCGCCGGCTCGTGCCCGCGCCCCGGCTGACCGACCGCGAGCTGGAGGTCCTCAAGCTCGTCGCGACCGGCATGAACAACCGGGACATCGCCAAGGAGCTGTTCATCTCCGAGAACACCGTGAAGAACCACGTCCGCAACATCCTGGAGAAGCTGCAGCTGCACTCCCGGATGGAGGCCGTGGTCTACGCGATGCGGGAGAAGATCCTCGAGATCCGCTGACGACATGAGGGCGCCCTTCGGCACAGCCCGACCCGATGACCGGCCCCCTCGGACCCGATGGCCGGCCCCTTCGGCAGGCCCCGACGGCCGGTCCCGATGACCGGCCCTGGCGACCCGTCTCGTCGGCCGGGCCCGCCCCACCTCAGCCGAGGGCCTTGACCAGCTCCGGGGCCAGCTCCGGGGCGTCCACCCGCTCCACCGCCACCGCGTCGCAGCCCACCCACTCGGCCGCCTCGCGCAGCGCCCGCGCCACCGCCGGGACCGCCTTCGCGCCGTCCAGCGTCACCTGCCGGGCGACCAGGGTCCGGCCGTCGCGCGCCGGGTCGACGCGTCCCACGAGCCGGCCGCCGGACAGGACGGGCATCGCGAAGTACCCGTACACCCGCTTCGGCTTGGGCACGTACGCCTCGAGGCGGTGCGTGAAGCCGAAGATGCGCTCGGTGCGGGGCCGCTCCCAGATCAGCGAGTCGAACGGCGAGAGCAGCGTCGTCCGGTGCCGGCCGCGCGGCTCGGTCGCGAGCGCCGCCGGATCCGCCCAGGCCGGCTTCCCCCAGCCGGCCACCGTGACCGGCACGAGCCCCGAGTCCGCCACCACCGCGTCGAACGCCTCGGCCTTGATCCGGTGGTAGTCGGCGATGTCCGCGCGGGTGCCGACGCCGAGGGCCTCGCCCGCCTGCCGCACGAGACGGCGCAGACACTCCGTGTCGTCGAGGTCGTCGTGGAGCAACCCGTCCGGGATCGCGCGCTCGGCCAGGTCGTACACCCGCTTCCAGCCGCGCCGCTCGGTGACCACCACCTCGCCGTACATCAGCGCCCGCTCCACGGCGATCTTCGAGTCGGACCAGTCCCACCACTCGCCCTTGTTCTTGGCCCCGCCCAGCTCGGTCGCGGTCTGCGGGCCCTCGGCGCGCAGCTGCGCGATCACCGCGTCGTACGCCGCCGGGGACAGCTTGTGGCCCCAGTGCGGGCGGTCGCGGTAGGCACGGCGGCGGAAGGCGAAGAGCGGCCACTCCTCGACGGGCAGGATGCAGGCGGCGTGCGACCAGTACTCGAAGGCGTGGCCCTCGGTCCAGTACGCGTCCTCGACGGTGCGGCGGCCGACCGCGCCCAGGCGCGCGTACGGGATCAGCTCGTGCGAGCGGGCGAGGACCGAGATGGTGTCCAGCTGGACCTGTCCGAGATGCCGCAGCACGCCCCGCACCCCCGCCCGCCGGTCGGGGGCTCCCAGGAAGCCCTGGGCCCGCAAGGCGATCCGGCGGGCGTCGTCGGCGGAGAGTTCGGCGGCGGGGCGAGGAGCGGCAGTCATGATCCGCACCCTAGAGGGCGGTACTGACACCGGGTGGAGCTTTCGAGGGGTCGGTCCCGACGGCCCGGGCCGGGGCCGGGGCCCCCGGCCCGGGCCGCGGGCCCCGGCACCCGGGTCACGGCCCCGGCCACCGCCCGGCCCCGGCCCCCGGCCCCCGGGCGACGGCCACGGGCCCCGCCCCGGCCCCCGCCCGGACCCGGCCACGGCCCCGGTTCCTGAGCTCCGCCCCGGCCCCCCCCGCGACGCCCTCAGCTCTCCGGCGTCGTCCTCGGCGGCAGATACGGCAGCGGTGACGGGAGGCCGAGGTCCGACGGCAGCAGGGAGCCGAGCCAGCAGTCGCGGGCCGTGCCGTTGTTGACGAGGCCGGCGCGCTCCACGCCCTCCAGCGTGAAGCCGACCCGCTCGGCGACGGCTCGCGAGGCGCCGTTGCCGACCTCGGCGCGCCAGAGGAGGCGGTGCACGCCGAGGGAGCCGATGGCCCAGCGGGCGAGGGCGGTGACGGCCTCCGTCATGTAGCCGTGGCCGCGGTGCTCCTTGGCCAGCCAGTAGCCGACCTCGCGGACGCCCGGGCCGCGGGCGTGCAGGCCGGCCGCGGCGAGCAGCGGCCCGCCCTCCAGGGGCTCGACGGCGAAGGCGTACTCCCCGTCCAGGAGCCAGCCCTCCGGCGCGATGCGGGTCACGAAGAGTTCCGCGTCCGCCCGGCCGTACGGGGACGGGACGGTGGTCCAGCGCTGGATGTCGGGGTCCTGACAGGCGGCGTACACCGCGTCGACGTCCTCCGGGGTGAAGGGGCGCAGGCGCAGCCGGTCGGTGCTCAGTGTGATGGGCTCCATGACGAAATTGTGGTGACCCGTCCGGGCGGAAGCGAACACTTTTCGGGCGGGGCGGCACCTTCCGGCGGCCTCGTGCGTTCTTCCTGTGTGAGGCGCGAGGGGCGGGAGCGAGGGCTCCGGCCCTGCGGGCCTCCCTCCGCGAGGGCGGTCTCGCTTACGATGGCCGTTGCGGTGGGGACCACCTGCCGTGCCCGCGCCCGAGTCATGACAAGACCCAGTGCCAGGCCCGACCGGCAAGGAGACCAGCCTCAGTGTCCGTCTTCCACAAGCTCATGCGTGCAGGCGAAGGCAAGATCCTGCGCAAACTGCACCGCATCGCGGACCAGGTCAACTCCATCGAAGAGGACTTCGTCAACCTCTCCGACGCCGAGTTGCGGGCGCTCACCGACGAGTACAAGCAGCGGTACGCCGACGGCGAGAGCCTTGACGACCTGCTCCCCGAAGCGTTCGCCACCGTCCGCGAGGCGGCCAAGCGCGTCCTCGGTCAGCGCCACTACGACGTGCAGATCATGGGCGGTGCCGCCCTCCACCTCGGCTACGTGGCCGAGATGAAGACCGGTGAGGGCAAGACCCTCGTCGGCACGCTCCCCGCGTACCTGAACGCGCTGTCCGGCGACGGCGTGCACCTGATCACGGTGAACGACTACCTCGCCGAGCGCGACTCCGAGATGATGGGCCGCGTCCACCGCTTCCTCGGTCTGACGGTGGGCTGCATCCTCGCGAACATGACGCCGGCGCAGCGCCGCGAGCAGTACGCCTGCGACATCACGTACGGCACGAACAACGAGTTCGGCTTCGACTACCTGCGCGACAACATGGCGTGGTCCCAGGACGAGCTCGTCCAGCGCGGCCACAACTACGCGTGCGTCGACGAGGTCGACTCCATCCTCGTCGACGAGGCCCGTACGCCGTTGATCATCTCCGGCCCGGCCGACCAGGCCACCAAGTGGTACGGCGACTTCGCCAAGCTGGTCACCCGCCTCACCAAGGGCGAGCCCGGCAACCCGATGAAGGGCATCGAGGAGACCGGCGACTACGAGGTCGACGAGAAGAAGCGCACGGTCGCCATCCACGAGGCCGGCGTCGCCAAGGTCGAGGACTGGCTGGGCATCGACAACCTGTACGAGTCGGTCAACACCCCGCTCGTCGGTTACCTGAACAACGCCATCAAGGCCAAGGAACTCTTCAAGAAGGACAAGGACTACGTCGTCATCGACGGCGAAGTCATGATCGTCGACGAGCACACCGGCCGTATCCTCGCCGGCCGCCGTTACAACGAGGGCATGCACCAGGCCATCGAGGCCAAGGAGGGCGTGCCGATCAAGGACGAGAACCAGACGCTCGCCACGATCACCCTGCAGAACTTCTTCCGCCTCTACAACAAGCTCTCCGGCATGACCGGTACGGCCATGACCGAGGCGGCCGAGTTCCACCAGATCTACAAGCTGGGCGTCGTCCCGATCCCGACGAACAAGCCCATGCAGCGCAAGGACCAGCCGGACCTGATCTACCGGACCGAGGTCGCCAAGTTCGCCGCCGTCGTCGACGACATCGCGGAGAAGCACGAGAAGGGCCAGCCGGTCCTCGTCGGCACCACGTCGGTCGAGAAGTCCGAGTACCTGTCGCAGCAGCTCAGCAAGCGCGGCATCCCGCACGAGGTCCTCAACGCCAAGCACCACGAGCGCGAGGCCGCGATCGTCGCCCAGGCGGGTCGCCGCGGCGCCGTCACGGTCGCCACGAACATGGCCGGCCGCGGTACGGACATCAAGCTCGGCGGCAACCCCGACGACCTCGCCGAGGCGGAGCTGCGCCAGGCCGGCCTCGACCCGGTCGAGCACGTCGAGGAGTGGGCCGCGGCCCTGCCGGGTGCCCTGGAGCGCGCCGAAAAGGCCGTGAAGGCGGAGTTCGAGGAGGTCAAGGAGCTCGGCGGTCTGTACGTCCTGGGCACCGAGCGCCACGAGTCCCGCCGTATCGACAACCAGCTCCGCGGTCGTTCCGGCCGTCAGGGCGACCCGGGCGAGTCCCGCTTCTACCTGTCGCTCGGCGACGACCTGATGCGCCTCTTCAAGGCCCAGATGGTCGAGCGGGTCATGGCCATGGCCAACGTCCCGGACGACGTGCCGATCGAGAACAAGATGGTCACCCGGGCCATCGCCTCCGCGCAGGGCCAGGTCGAGTCGCAGAACTTCGAGACGCGTAAGAACGTCCTGAAGTACGACGAGGTGCTCAACCGGCAGCGCGAGGTCATCTACGGCGAGCGCCGCCGCGTCCTGGAGGGCGAGGACCTGCACGAGCAGGTGCGCCACTTCATGGACGACACCATCGACGACTACATCCGCCAGGAGACCGCCGAAGGCTTCGCCGAGGAGTGGGACCTGGACCGGCTGTGGAACGCGTTCAAGCAGCTCTACCCGGTCAAGGTCACGATCGAGGAGCTGGAGGAGGCGGCCGGGGACCGCGCGGGCATCACCGCCGAGTTCATCGCCGAGTCCGTCAAGGACGACATCCACGAGCAGTACGACGCCCGCGAGAAGCAGCTCGGCTCGGACATCATGCGTGAGCTGGAGCGCCGGGTCGTCCTGTCGGTCCTCGACCGCAAGTGGCGCGAGCACCTCTACGAGATGGACTACCTCCAGGAGGGCATCGGCCTGCGCGCGATGGCGCAGAAGGACCCGCTGGTCGAGTACCAGCGCGAGGGCTTCGACATGTTCTCCGCGATGATGGAGGGCATCAAGGAGGAGTCCGTCGGCTACCTGTTCAACCTGGAGGTCCAGGTCGAGCAGCAGGTCGAGGAGGTCCCGGTGCAGGACGCGGCCAAGTCCCTGGACAAGGAGGACGCGACCGTCCCGGCGGGCGCCGCCCGTCCGGAGATCCGCGCCAAGGGCCTGGACGCCCCGCAGCGGCCCGACCGGCTGCACTTCTCGGCGCCGAAGGTCGACGGCGAGGGTTCGGTCGTCGAGGGCGACTTCGCGTCGGACGGTGACGCGGCCGAGGGCGACGGCCTGACGCGCGCGGAGCGCCGGAAGGCGCAGAAGAGCGCGGGTGGGCGTCGCCGCAAGAAGTAGCCGCGTCGCGGTTGTCGTGGTCGAGGGGTCGGTCGCCGGGTGGCGGCCGGCCCCTTCGGCGTGGCGCCGTGTCTCAGGCGCTCGGCAGGCCGTCGAGTTCCACCGCCGCGCAGCGCCAGCGCCGGTCGGAGCCGCGTTCGAGGCGGAAGGCCATGGCCCGGACGCGGTCGCCGGTGGCGACGGTGGCCCAGGCCTCCAGGGCGCCGTCGGCCGGCGGGTGGAAGCGGCAGGCGCGCAGCACCGGACGCGGGCCGGAGGAGCGCAGCGGCGTCTCCGGGGCGAGTTGCACCAGCTGCTCGTACGCCTCGCCGATCGTGTGGCCGAGCATCCAGTGCACGGGCCGTTCCCCGCTCAGCACGGCGAGGAGCTTCTCGGCGAACATCAGGTGCGGCGGCGCCATCCGCCGTGGGGCGGCCCCGGCACGGCCGCGCGGACCGGTTCCGGCGGGGCCGCGGGGGCGCAGGGTGTTCGTGTTCATGGGGTCCCCGTTCGTCGCGATGAGTGACCGGCTGATACCAGTCGGTAACTTCTTGGGGATCTTGTACGGGGGAGGCGGGCGCGCTCGCAAGGGGCGCCTGGCCTGCGGGCGTCACGCAGAGCGATTCACCTATCAGGGTGACGGGCGGAGTGGGTGGCCAGGAGCGGGCCGGCCGGGCCTGGGGCGGGCGGACAGGTGGCGGTGGCTGCGCGTTGCCCCTGCCCGGCTGTTCGCTGCTGCCGGCGGCGACGTATGGCGGCGCGCGGCGACGGGCTTGAAGGGCCGGGCTTCGGGCCCTCGGGGCCGTGTCCCGGCCGGGCTGCCGGCGCTCGCCCTGCGGCGTCTGGCCGGTGCGTGGTCCGCCGGCCCGCCGGCCGCCGTGGTCGGTCAGGACGTGCGGGCGCTCGTCGGCCCCCTCGTGGCGTCAACCCGTATGGCGGGCCGCGCGGGCGCCCCGGTCGGCCGGGGTGTCGGGGCCCCGCCCCCGAAAGGGGACTCCGCACGTATCCTGAGGGCGTCTCCGACTACGAAAGCGGCCAGCCATGCGCGTGTACGTCCCTCTGACGCTCCCCGGTCTCGCACAGGCGCACAAGGCCGGCGAGCTGGGCCCCGGGCCGCTCACCGCCTACGCCGTCACCCCCGCGCTGCGCGAGTGGTACGTCTCCGACGACATCGAGGAGCTGGAGTACGCCGCCCTCAACCGCGCCGCCGCCGCCTCGCTGCGGCTGCTCGCCGGTGACCCCGGGGCGGCCAGGCGCCGGGTCGTCGTCGCCGTCGACGTGGCCGACAGGGACGCCGCCGTCGACCCCGACCGCGGGCTCGACGCGAGCGCGCTCGGTGAGGTCCGTATCGCCGCCGCCGTACCGCTGGCCAAGGCCGCCGCCGTGCACGCCGACGCCGACGACGCCGAGGCGGACGTCGCCGCCGCTGCCGCCGCGCTCGGCGCCGCGGACCAGGGCGACGACGACGCGCAGTTCGTCGTCGACGGGGCCGAGGACCACGAGCTGCTGTGGTTCGGCGTGCAGGAGATCCCCGGGCTCCTCGGCTGACCCTCTCCGGCCGGCCCTCCCCGCCCGACGCTGTTCGCCCTGCCTGACCTGGCGTGACCGTCCTTCACGGCAGGTACCGTGGCTTCCCATGGGGAAGCACGCGAAGCATCTGGTCTGGGACTGGAACGGCACTCTGCTCGACGACATCGGCGCGGTCATCGGCGCCACCAACGCGGCCTTCGCCGAGCTGGGGCTCGAACCGATCACCCTGGAGCGGTACCGGGAGCTCTACACGGTGCCGGTGCCCAAGTTCTACGAGCGGCTGATGGGACGGCTGCCCACCGAGGAAGAGTGGCTGCTCATGGACGGCACCTTCCACCGGCACTACTGGACCCAGGCCGAGGGCGCCCAGCTCACCGCCGGCGCGGCGGAGCTGCTGGCCGCGCGGCAGGCGTCCGGCTTCACGCAGTCGCTGCTCTCGCTCGCGCCGCACGACGACCTGATACCGCTCGTGCGGCAGCACGGGATCGCCGAGCGCTTCATCCGGGTCGACGGGCGGACCGACCGGTCCCCGGACGGGAAGTCGGGGCACATGGTGCGGCATCTGGCGGCGCTGGAGGTGTCGGCGGAGCGGGTCGTCGTCATCGGGGACGCGGCGGACGACGCGGTGGCGGCGGCGCATGTGGGGGCGAAGGCGGTGCTTTACACCGGGGGGTCGCACAGCCGGGCGTCGCTGGAGCGGGTCGGCGTGCCCGTCGTCGACACGCTCGCCGAGGCCGTCGCGGTGGCGGACGAGCTGGTCTAGGGCCGGGGAGCGGGGCGGGTGCGCCCCGGTGGGGCTGCGCCCGGCCTCCGGCCCGGCTGGGGTTCCCACCCGCACCACCGTAGCCGTACAACTTCGACGTCGACTTCGGGTCCCCCCTGGCCCCGCGGCGCCATCGGCGTCCGCGGGACCGTGCGAGGGGGCGAGGGGGAGTCGGGGGGCTACGCCTTCGCTTCCCGCAGCACCTTCAGGAACTCGCGCATCCAGCTCGGGTGGTCCGGCCAGGCCCTTGAGGACACCAGGCGGCCGTCCACCACCGCCTCCGTGTCCTGGAAGGTCGCGCCCGCCGCCTGCATGTCGAGTTCGAGTGCGGGGTACGCGGTGACGTGACGGCCGTCGAGGCTGCCGAGAGCGGCCGTGAGGAGCGGACCGTGGCAGATCTGGGCGACGGGCTTGTCGGCGTCGAAGAAGGACTTGAGGATCTTGCGGAGCTCCGGGTCGTTGCGGAGGTACTCCGGGGCGCGGCCGCCCGGGATGACGACGGCGACGTAGTCGCCCGGGTCGACCTCGGAGAAGGCGAGGTCGGCGGGCCAGGTGTAGCCGGGCTTCTCGGTGTACGTGTCGTAACCGGGCTCGAAGTCGTGGACGACGAAGCGGAGCTGCTTGCGGGACGGGGCCGCGATGTGGACCTCGTACCCCTCTTCGAGGAGCCGCTGGTACGGGTACATCACCTCCAGCGACTCCGCCGCGTCCCCCGTCACGATCAAGATCTTCGCCATGGCGACTCCCAGATCCGTCAGATCCCTGATGTCGGTGTGTCTCGGTGTGTACCCCGGGGAACCATGCGTCGCTGTCCACAGTGTCAAACTTCCTGCCCCGCTTTTGTACACATAAGGACCATGACGGCGTGGGGGTCATCAGCGATAGGCTTTTCCCGTGATCAGCGCGATATGCCGCGGGGGCAACGCAGCCCCCGGCTTCCGCCCGGTCCGCCACCGCGGCCGGGCCTACGGCGCGTTCGCGGATCCCTTCCGTCCGGGCTGTACCCACGCCCGCGGCACGACACCCACCGTGGCCGAGAACGACCCGGACATCTCTCATCGCGGCATAACGTCGACTCCGACCGGTACCACCGCGTCGTGGCGTTGTGCCCTTTCTTCCACCGACGTCACGCAACGGCGCGCGACAGGAGTCAGAGGACATGCAGACCAAGCTGGACGAAGCCAAGGCCGAGCTGCTCGATCGGGCTGCCCGGGTAGCTGAGAACAGCCCGGTCGGGGGGCGACTTCCGACAGGGCCCGACGGGAAGCGTCCGGACCACGCGACCCTGCTCGACTACCTCCAGCGCTACTACCTGCACACCGCGCCCGAGGACCTGAGCGACCGCGACCCCGTCGACGTCTTCGGCGCCGCTCTGTCGCACTACCGCCTCGCGGAGAACCGCCCGCAGGGCACCGCGAACGTCCGCGTGCACACCCCGACGGTGGAGGAGAACGGCTGGACCTGCAGCCACTCCGTCGTCGAGGTCGTCACCGACGACATGCCGTTCCTCGTGGACTCCGTCACCAACGAGCTGTCCCGCCAGGGCCGCGGCATCCACGTCGTCATCCACCCGCAGGTCACGGTCCGCCGCGACCTGACCGGCAAGCTCATCGAGGTGCTCAGCAGGGAGCCCAAGGGCGAGCTGCCGCACGACGCGCTCCTCGAGTCCTGGATCCACGTCGAGATCGACCGCGAGACCGACAAGGCCGACCTCAAGCAGATCACCAACGACCTGCTGCGCGTCCTGTCCGACGTCCGCGAGACCGTCGAGGACTGGGAGAAGATGCGCGAGGCCGCGCTGCGCATCGCCGACGGCCTGCCCGAGGAGCCCGTCGCCTCCGACCTGCGGCCCACCGAGGTCGAGGAGGCCCGCGAGCTGCTCCGCTGGCTCGCCGACGACCACTTCACCTTCATCGGCTACCGCGAGTACGAGCTGGTCAACGGCGACGCCCTGGCCGCCGTCCCCGGCACCGGCCTCGGCATCCTGCGCTCCGACCCGCACCACAGCGGCGAGGACAACCACGCCCACCCCGTCTCGCCGTCCTTCAGCCGGCTGCCCGCCGACGCCCGCGCCAAGGCGCGCGAGCACAAGCTGCTGATCCTGACGAAGGCCAACAGCCGGGCGACCGTGCACCGTCCCTCGTACCTCGACTACGTGGGCGTGAAGAAGTTCGACGCCGAAGGCAACGTCGTCGGCGAGCGGCGCTTCCTGGGGCTCTTCTCCTCGGCCGCGTACACCGAGTCCGTCCGCCGGGTGCCCGTCATCAAGCGCAAGGTCCAGGAGGTCCTCGCGGGCGCCGGCTTCGCGCCGAGCAGCCACGACGGCCGCGACCTGCTCCAGATCCTGGAGACCTACCCGCGCGACGAGCTCTTCCAGACCCCGGTCGACCAGCTCCAGGCCATCGCCACCAGCGTCCTGTACCTGCAGGAGCGGCGCCGGCTGCGGCTCTACCTGCGCCAGGACGAGTACGGCCGCTACTACTCGGCCCTCGTCTACCTGCCGCGCGACCGCTACACCACCCGCGTCCGGCTGCGGATCATCGACATCCTCAAGGAAGAGCTGAACGGCACCAGCGTCGACTTCACGGCCTGGAACACCGAGTCGATCCTCTCCCGGCTGCACTTCGTCATCCGCGTCGAGCCCGGCACCGAGCTCGCCAAGCTCACCGACGCCGACGTCGACCGCATCGAGGCCCGGCTCGCCGACGCCACCCGCTCCTGGGCCGACGGCTTCGGCGAGGCGCTCAACGCCGAGCTGGGCGAGGAGCGCGCCGCCGAGCTGCTGCGCCGCTACGGCAACTCCTTCCCCGAGGGCTACAAGGCCGACCACTCGCCGCGCGCCGCCGTCGCCGACCTCTGCCACCTGGAGGCCCTGGCCGACAGCGGCAAGGACTTCGCGCTCTCCCTCTACGAGCCCGTCGCCTCCGGCTCCGGCGAGCGCCGCTTCAAGATCTACAAGACCGGCGAGCAGATCTCGCTGTCGGCCGTCCTTCCGGTGCTCAACCGGCTCGGCGTCGAGGTCACCGACGAGCGCCCGTACGAGCTGCGCCTCGCCGACCGCCCCAACGCCTGGGTCTACGACTTCGGCCTGCGCATGCCCACGCCCACCGGCAACGGCGGCGACTACCTCGGCGACGACGCCCGCGAGCGCTTCCAGGAGGCCTTCGCCGCCACCTGGACCGGCCAGGCCGAGAACGACAGCTTCAACTCGCTCGTCCTGTCCGCCGGGCTCAACTGGCGCGAGGCGATGGTGCTGCGCGCCTACGCGAAGTACCTGCGCCAGGGCGGATCGACGCTGTCGACCTTCAGCCAGGACTACATGGAGGACACCCTCCGCAACAACGTCCACACCACCCGGCTGCTCGTCAACCTCTTCGAGGCCCGCATGGCCCCGGAGCGGCAGCGCGCCGGCACCGAGCTGATCGACGCCCTCCTGGAGGAGCTGGACGCCGCCCTCGACCAGGTCGCGAGCCTGGACGAGGACCGCATCCTGCGCTCCTTCCTCACCCTCATCAAGGCGACGCTCAGGACGAACTTCTTCCAGAAGTCGGCCGACGGCACCCCGCACTCCTACGTGTCGATGAAGTTCGACCCGCAGGCCATCCCGGACCTGCCGGCCCCGCGCCCGGCCTTCGAGATCTGGGTGTACTCGCCGCGCGTCGAGGGCGTCCACCTCCGCTTCGGCAAGGTCGCCCGAGGCGGCCTGCGCTGGTCCGACCGCCGCGAGGACTTCCGTACCGAGATCCTCGGCCTGGTCAAGGCGCAGATGGTGAAGAACACCGTCATCGTGCCGGTCGGCGCCAAGGGCGGCTTCGTCGCCAAGCAGCTCCCGGACCCGTCCGTGGACCGCGACGCCTGGCTGGCCGAGGGCATCGCCTCGTACAAGACCTTCATCTCCGCGCTCCTCGACATCACCGACAACCTGGTGGCCGGCGAGGTCGTGCCCCCGGTCGACGTGGTCCGCCACGACGAGGACGACACCTACCTGGTCGTCGCCGCCGACAAGGGCACCGCGACCTTCTCCGACATCGCCAACGGCGTCGCCGAGTCGTACGGCTTCTGGCTGGGCGACGCGTTCGCCTCCGGCGGCTCGGCCGGCTACGACCACAAGGGCATGGGCATCACCGCCCGCGGCGCCTGGGAGTCCGTCAAGCGGCACTTCCGCGAGCTGGGCCACGACACCCAGACCGAGGACTTCACCGTCGTCGGCGTCGGCGACATGTCCGGCGACGTCTTCGGCAACGGCATGCTGCTCTCCGAGCACATCCGCCTCGTCGCGGCCTTCGACCACCGCCACATCTTCATCGACCCGAACCCGGACGCGGCCACCTCGTACGCCGAGCGCCGCCGCCTCTTCGACCTGCCGCGCAGCTCCTGGGCCGACTACAACGCCGAGCTGATCTCCGCGGGCGGCGGCATCCACCCGCGCAGCGCCAAGTCGATCCCGGTCAACGCGCACATGCGGGCCGCCCTCGGCATCGAGGACGGCGTCACCAAGATGACCCCGGCCGAGCTGATGAAGTCCATCCTGCAGGCGCCCGTCGACCTGCTGTGGAACGGCGGCATCGGCACGTACGTGAAGTCCTCCCACGAGTCGCACGCCGACGTCGGCGACAAGGCCAACGACGCCATCCGCGTCGACGGCCAGGACGTCCGCGCCAAGGTCATCGGCGAGGGCGGCAACCTCGGCGCGACCCAGCTCGGCCGCATCGAGTTCGCCCGCGTCGGCGGACCCGAGGGCGAGGGCGGCAAGGTCAACACCGACGCCATCGACAACAGCGCCGGCGTGGACACCTCCGACCACGAGGTCAACATCAAGATCCTGCTCAACGGGCTCGTCGCCGAGGGCGACATGACCGTCAAGCAGCGCAACAAGATCCTCGCCGAGATGACGGACGAGGTCGGCCGGCTGGTGCTGCGCAACAACTACGCGCAGAACACCGCCCTCGCCAACGCCGTCGCCCAGTCGCCGTCCCTGCTCCACGCCCACCAGCGCTTCATGCGCCGCCTGGGCCGCGACGGGGCGCTCGACCGCTCGCTGGAGTTCCTGCCCAACGACCGGCAGATCCGCGAGCTGCTCGGCAGCGGCAAGGGCCTGAGCCAGCCGGAGCTCGCCGTCCTCCTCGCGTACACCAAGATCACGGTGGCCGACGAGCTGATCGGTACGGAGCTGCCGGACGACCCGTACCTGCGCGGGCTGCTCCACGCGTACTTCCCGACGCTGCTGCGCGAGCAGTTCACGGAGGCCGTCGACAACCACGCCCTGCGCCGCGAGATCATCACCACGGTGCTGGTCAACGACACCGTCAACACCGGTGGCTCGACCTTCCTGCACCGCCTCCGCGAGGAGTCCGGCGCGTCGATCGAGGAGATCGTCCGCGCGCAGACCGCGGCCCGTGCGATCTTCCGCCTGGGCGAGGTCTGGGACGCCGTCGAGGCGCTCGACAACAAGGTGGCGGCCGAGTTCCAGACCCGGATGCGACTGCACTCGCGCCGGCTCGTCGAGCGCGGCACCCGCTGGCTGCTCAACAACCGGCCGCAGCCGCTCCGGATCGGCGAGACCATCGACTTCTTCGCGGAGCGGGTCGAGCAGGTCTGGGAGAAGCTGCCGCAGCTGCTGCGCGGCGCGGACCTGGAGTGGTACCAGTCGATCCTGGACGAGCTGACCGCGGTCGGCGTCCCGGAGGAGCTGGCGCTGCGCGTGGCCGGGTTCTCCTCCGCCTTCCCGACGCTCGACATCGTCGCGATCGCGGACCGCACCGGCAAGGACCCGCTGGCGGTCGCCGAGGTCTACTACGACCTGGCCGACCGGCTGCGGATCACCGACCTGATGGACCGGATCATCGAGCTGCCGCGGGCCGACCGCTGGCAGTCGATGGCCCGCGCCTCCATCCGTGAGGACCTGTTCGCCGCCCACGCCGGGCTCACCGCGGACGTCCTCGCCGCCGGGAACGGCACCTCCACCCCGGAGGAGCGGTTCAAGGCGTGGGAGGACAAGAACGCGGCGATCCTGGGCCGGGCGCGCACGACCCTGGAGGAGATCCAGGGCTCGGACGACTTCGACCTGGCGAACCTGTCGGTGGCCATGCGGACGATGCGCACGCTGCTGCGCACGCACAGCTGATCACCTCGTCATGCGGGGGGCGCCCCCGTCGGTCCACGTGACCGGCGGGGGCGCCCCTTTCGCGTACGGCTGGGCGTACGGCCGGGCGTACCGGCGGGCGTACGGCTACGGGCTCACCGTCGACGTCCACAGGCGGCGCGCCGCCAGCGCCGCCGAAGCGAGCAGCAGGGCGTTGCGGAGCGTCATGACGGTGAGGCCCTGCCAGGTGCCGGCGACGACGTCCGGGTAGAGGACCGGGTACGCGAGGGAGCTCAGCGCCACGGCGGGCAGCAGGAGCAGGGCGACCGGGCGCATGACCGTGCGGCGGCAGGTCAGGCAGACGGCGGCGAGCCCGAGCAGCCACACCATGTACTGCGGGCTGATCACCCGGCTGGTGACGGTGAACAGCAGCACCGCCGCGAAGGCCGCGTCGAGCGGGGTGGCCGCGGTCCAGCGGCGCGCCCGCATCCGCCACATCAGCAGCCAGATGAAGGCGACGACGGTGAGCAGCAGGGCCAGGTGGCCGACGGTGGAGACGTACGGCCCGACGTACTCGTAGGCCCCGTAACGGAACTCCACCCCGCCGGGCCAGATCCCGGCGGCCTTCGCGAGGGCGAGGCCGGTGCCGCCGAGGGACTCGATCTGGATGCCCCGGTTGCCCTGCTGGCGCAGAAAGCCCAGCGAGTCGGTGAAGAGCAGCGCGAGCACGCCGAACAGCGTCAGGGCGGTGACGGCGGCTGCCGTCCACGCCTCCCGGGAGGTGCGGCCGCGCGGCGTGCCGATCAGGGTGAGCGCGGGCCAGACCTTGACCATCGCGCCGAGCCCGGCGAGCACGCCGCCGATCCGGTGCGCGGCCGGGGCCCGGGCCTTCAGGGCGAGCAGCGCGAGCACGGCGAGCGCGGTGGTCTGCACGTCGTAGCGCGCGAGCGGGATGTGCAGGAGGAGCGGCAGGCCGAGCACCCAGTACCAGGCGCCGTGGGTGAGCCGCGCGCTGTCGGCGGCGGCGAGGGCGGCGGTGACGGCCGCGTCGGCGAGCAGGGTGAGGAAGACGAAGCCCTGGAAGTACGTGAACCAGGGCAGGACCCCGGGCGACATCACGACCAGGCCCGCGCCGGGCGGGTACTGCCAGGTGGGGTCGCCGGGCGGGAAGGTGCCGTGCGCGAACTGGTCGTACCAGTGCCGGTAGAGCGAGTACACCTCGGTGGCGACGCCGCCGATGCCGAGGTCGTCGCGGCGCAGCAGGATCAGCATGCCGATCCGGGTGAGCAGCCAGACGACGCCGAGGGCGAGCAGTCGGCCGATGCCGACGGTCACGAAGGTGGCGGAGGTGAAGGTCTCCGACTCGAAGGGCGACCGGGTGAGGGCGGGCGGCGCGGGCGCGGTCGCCTTCGCCGGGCCGGTCCCGAGGCCGGTCGCGGGCGCCTTCGCGGGCGCTTGCGCGGTCGCCTTCACCGGGCCGGTCGCGGTCGCCTTCGCGGGGGCGGGGCCGGCGGTGGTGGCGTGCGGAGGGGGCTCGTTCGTCATCCCTCCGCACTCTAGGGCGTTATGTCCTACTTCTTCCCGTTCTTGCCCCCCGAGCCGGTGACGCTCGTGAATTCCTCGTACGCCGCCACGACCTCGTCCGCCGGGCCGTCCATCCGCAGCGTGCCCGCCTCCAGCCACAGCGCCCGGTCGCAGGTCTCGGTGATGGTCGAGTTCGAGTGGCTGACCAGGAAGACCGTGCCCGCCTCGGCGCGCAGCTCGTCGATCCGCTTCTGGCTGCGGCGCCGGAAGCCGGCGTCGCCGGTCGCGAGGGCCTCGTCGATGAGGAGGACGTCATGGCTGCGGGCGGCGGCGATGGAGAAGCGCAGCCGGGCGCCCATGCCCGAGGAGTACGTGCGCATCGGCAGCGAGATGAAGTCGCCCTTCTCGTTGATCCCGGAGAAGTCGACGATCTGCTCGTAGCGCTCGGCGATCTCCCGGCGGCTCATGCCCATCGCGAGCCCGCCGAGGATCACGTTCCGCTCGCCCGTCAGATCGCTCATGAGGGCCGCGTTGACGCCGAGCAGGGCGGGCTGGCCCAGGGTGTACATGTGGCCCGCGTTCACCGGCAGCAGGCCCGCGACCGCCTTGAGCAGCGTCGACTTGCCCGAGCCGTTGGAGCCGATCAGGCCGATCGCCTCGCCCCGGTACGCGGCGAAGCTGACGCCCTTCACGGCGTGCACCTTGCGGGCGCCGGGCGCGCCCTTGCGGCGGGAGACGATCCGGCTGAGGGCGGAGGTGGCGCTGCCCTTGCCTGCCCGGCCGCCCTGGACGGTGTACGTGACGTGGACGCCGTCGGCGACGACGGTGGGGGTGCGCTCGGGCGCCGGGTCCGCGGTCTGCGCCTGGTACGCCGTCATGGTGAGGGTGTCAGCCACGGCCGTAGGTCTCCTCTGCCTTCCAGAAGTAGATGAAGCCGCCCGCGAAGGTCAGCACCGCCCAGCCGGCCGCGAGCGCCCACACGTGCGGCGGGAGCTGTGAGCCGTGGAAGCTCTCCACGAGCGCGTACCGCAGCAGGTCGATGTAGACGGCGGCCGGGTTGGCCTGGAGCGCGACGATCGCCGCGTGCGGCAGGTCGCGGCCCTGGGTGAGGTGGGCGATCGACCACATGACGCCGGAGGCGTACATCCAGGTGCGCAGGATGAACGGCATCAGCTGCGCGATGTCCGGCGTCTTCGCCGCGAGCCGGGCCATGACGAGCGCGAGGCCGGTGCTGAAGAGCGTCTGGAGCAGCAGTGCCGGGATCGCGAGCAGCCAGCTCGGGCGCGGGAACTCGCCGAAGCAGACCAGGATCGCGACCAGCGCGCCGAGCGAGAAGAGCAGCTGCTGGAGCTGCTGGATCGCGAGGGCGATGGGCAGGCTGGCGCGCGGGAAGTGCAGGGCGCGGACCAGGCCCAGGTTTCCGCTGATGGCGCGGGTGCCCGTCATGATCGTCTGCGAGGTGAAGGTCCACGCGAAGACGCCCGTGAGCAGGAACGGGACGTAGTCGGCGATGCCCTTCTTGACGTCCATCAGGACGCCGAAGATCACGTAGTAGACCGCCGCGTTGAGCAGCGGGGTCATCACCTGCCAGATCTGGCCGAGCTTCGCCTGGCTGTACTGCGCGGTCAGCTTGGCCGTCGCGAAGGCGGTGATGAAGTCCCGCCGGGACCACAACTGGCGCACGTACGCGGGGAGCGAGGGCCGCGCGCCGCTCACGGTCAGGCCGTGGCGCCGGGCGAGGGCCCGCAGCTCCTCGGAGGTGGGCGCGGCGGGCGCGGTGGGCGCACCGGGCGTGGCGGGGGCGCTGGGTGGGGGCGCGAGAGTCTGCGTGGTCACGTCGCCTTCCGGGGGCAGGCCGTCCGATGGAACGGGTCCGTATCGTCGCTACGGCGAGAGTAGAGCGCGGGGCCGCCGAGCGCAACGTCGGGACGGGACCGTCCCGTCGTCACGGCGGCGTTCCGTAACCGCTGGTTAAGATCCTGTGCATGACGACACCGTCCGGACCCTCGGGAACCCCTCGCCGCGCCCCAGCCGGAGCCGCCGTGCTCCGCGAGGACGTCACCGAGGCCATCCGGGCGGCCGTCTTCGAGGAACTCGCCGCGGTCGGCTTCGCCCGGATGTCCATCGAGGGCATCGCGCGCCGCGCCGGCGTCGGCAAGACCGCCGTCTACCGGCGCTGGAAGTCCAAGCTGTCCCTCGTCCTCGACCTGGTCGGCGCCGTCGCCGTCCGCGGCCTGCCCGCGCCGGCCACCGGCTCGTTGCACGGGGACGTCCGCGCCCTCCTGGAGGTCGCCGCGCACGCGCTGCGGCACCCGGTGGCCTCGCAGGTCATCCCCGACCTCCTCGTCGAGGCCGCCCGGCACCCGGAGATCGCCGACACGCTGAAGGCGGCCCTGCTCGACAGCCAGCAGGGCGTGGTCGCCCAGGTCGTCCGCGCGGCCGTCGACCGCGGCGAACTGCCGGCGGGCTCCGACCCGGACCGGGCGCTCGACCTGGTCCTCGGGCCGCTCTACTGGCGCCTGGTCGTGGTCCGCACGGAACTGCCGGAGGGGTACCTGGACGACCTGGCGCGCTCGGCGGTGGCGGCGCTCACCGCGTAACCCTTCCAGGGAGCGCTACTTCACCGCGCCCGCCATCACCCCCGACACGAACTGCCGCTGGAAGGCGAAGAACACCAGCAGCGGGATCACCATCGACACGAACGCGCCCGGCGCGAGCACGTCCACGTTGTTGCCGAACTGGCGCACCTGCTGCTGGAGCGCCACCGTGATCGGCGGCGACTGGGCGTCGGCGAAGATCAGCGCCACCAGCATGTCGTTCCACACCCACAGGAACTGGAAGATGCCGAGCGAGGCGATGGCCGGACCGCCGAGCGGCAGCACCACCCGGGCGAAGAGCCGCACCTCGCCCGCGCCGTCGAGCCGGGCCGCCTCCAGGAGCTCGCGCGGGATCTCCGCGAAGAAGTTCCGCAGCAGGAAGATCGCGAACGGCAGCCCGAACGCCGTGTGGAACAGCACCACCCCGAGCGTCGTCTCGAAGATCCCGAGCGCGCCGAACAGCTTCGACACGGGCACGAGCGCCACCTGCACCGGCACCACAAGCAGCCCCACGACCAGCAGGAACCACCAGTCGCGGCCCGGGAAGTCCAGCCACGCGAAGGCGTAGCCGGCGAAGGCGCCGACGACGACCACGAGCAGGGTCGCCGGGACGGTGATCAGGACGGTGGAGACGAGGGAGCCGGTGATGGCGTCGTTGGAGAGCAGGTTGCGGTAGTTCTCGGTGGTCAGCTGCGCCGGCGCGGTGAACACCTGCCACCAGCCGCTCGCCGCGATGTCGGACGGCGAGCGGAGCGAGGAGAGCAGCAGCCCGACCGTCGGCATCAGCCAGAACAGGCCGACCAGGACGAGGAAGACCCGGACGGCGCCGGAGGCGGTACGGGCGGCGAGCCGGGAACCGAGCCGGGAGCCGGAGCCGAGCCGGGAGCCGGAACCGAGAGAGGTCACCTGCGGTTCTCCCTTCGCGTGCGGCGGACGCGGCGGATGTTGACCGCCATCACCGGCAGGACGAGCAGCAGGAGCAGCACGGCGATCGCCGAGCCGACCCCGAGGTCCGCGTCCGTGCCGAAGGACGAGCGGTAGAGCTGGAGGGCGAGCACGTTCGCGTCGTCCTGCGCCGAGCCCGGCGCGATGATGAAGACCAGGTCGAAGACCTTGAGGACGTTGATCATCAGGGTGACGAGGACGACGCCGAGGACCGGCGCGAGCATCGGGACGGTGATCCGGCGGAACACCTGCCACTCGTTCGCCCCGTCGACCCGCGCCGCTTCGAGCAGCTCGCGCGGCAGGCCCGCGAGCCCGGCGGCGATGAGCACCATCGCGAACCCGGCCCACATCCACACGTAACTCCCGATGATCGCCGGGGTGACGAGCGTCGGGCCGAGCCACTCCACGCCGTCGTACTGCTCGCGGAAGTTGCTCGCCGGCAGCCGGAGGACCGCCCCGTCGGCCGCGGCCGGCAGCCGGAAGGTGCCGTCGGCGGCGGCCGTCGTCGCGGCCACCACCCGGCCGTCCCGCACCGCCTCGATCCGCAGTCCCTTCAGGCCGAGTTCCCTCGCATCGACGACGTTCGGCTTCCCGCCGCCGCCCCGGGTGAAGTCCAGCCAGGCCGTGCCGGTGACTCCGGCGCGGTCCGGGGCGGGGGTACGGGCCGGGCGGGCGCCCTCCGGCATCCGCGCCGGCGGGACGCCGACCAGCGGGAGCCGGGCCACCTCTCCCGTGCGGACCGGGGACTTCGTCTCGTACGCGCCGCCGCCCGCGGCCTTCAGCGGGTGCACGGGCAGCGGGCGGGCGCGCGGGAAGGTCGACGCCTCGGCGAAGGTGTCGTGCACGCCGACCCAGACCGCGTTGGCGACCCCGCGGTCCGGGTCCTGCTCGTAGACCAGCCGGAAGATGATCCCGGCGGCGAGCATCGAGATCGCCATCGGCATGAAGACGACCAGCTTGAAGGCCGTGCCCCAGCGCACCCGTTCGGTGAGCACCGCGAAGACCAGACCGAGGGCCGTCGCCACGGCCGGTGCGACGACCACCCAGATCAGGTTGTTGCGGATGGCGGTGCGGATCGCCTCGTCCGTGAAGAGCGTGACGTAGTTGTCCAGGCCGGCGAAGGAGTCGCCGGACCTGTCGAAGAAGGAGCGCTGGACCGAGTAGCCGATCGGGTAGACGACGAGCGCGCCGAGCAGGACGAGGGCGGGCAGCAGGAAGACCGCGGCGGTGAGGGTGGTACGGGCGCGGGGGCGGCCCGCACGGCCACGGGGCCGGGCAGGACCCGGCCGGGGACGGGGCCGGGCGCGGTCCGCCCGGCCAAGAGGACCGGCGTGCGTACGGGCGGCCATCGGTCCCGCCCCTCAGCTCTTGTACGCCTTGGCGGCCTCGGCCTCCAGCCGGGCCTGGGCGCCCGCCACGTCCTTCGGGTTCTTCAGGAAGTCCTGGAGCGCCTTCCACTCGCCCTTGCCGGGCGTGCCGCCGAACGACTGCGGCATCTGGTCCGACATGTCGAAGCGGAACTTGTCGCCCGCGCCGATCAGCGACGTGGCGATCTTCCGCTGCACGTCGTTCGGGTACGCGGCCGGGTCGAGGGCCTTGTTGGGGGAGAGGAAGCCGCCCTCGGCCGCCCAGATCCGCGCCGCGTCGGGCGAGGCCAGGAACGTGAGCAGCGCCTGCGCGCCCTTGCCGTCCTTCAGCGCCACGGCCGCGTCGCCACCGGTCACCACGGGCGCCGCGGCCCCGTCGCCGACCGCCGGGAACGGGAAGACCTTGGCGTCCGTGCCGATCTTCGCGCCGGTCTGCGCGATGTTGACGGCCGAGAAGTCGCCCTCGAAGACCATCGCCGCCTTGGCCTGCTCGCCGCCGGTGAAGGTCTGGGTGACGGAGACCGGGTACTCGGTCTGCAGCGCGCCGTTCGTGCCGCCCGCGAGCAGGTTCGGCTTGCCGAACAGCTCGGCGAGGGTGGTGAGCGCACGGGCCACGGACGGGTCGGTCCACTTGATGGTGTGCTTGGCGAGCTGGTCGTACTTCTCCGGACCGGCCTGCGAGAGATAGACGTTCTCGAACCAGTCGGTGAGCGTCCAGCCGTCCGCGCCGCCGACCGAGACCGGGGTGACGCCGGAGGCGGAGATCGTCTCCGCCGTGCTCAGGAACTCCTTCCAGGTCTTCGGCTCGGCCGCGCCCGCGTTGCCGAACGCGGCGGTGTTGTACCAGACCAGGGACTTGTTGGCGGCCTTGAAGTACACCCCGTACGGGGTGCCGCCGACGGCGCCGAGGTCCTGCCAGCCCTTCGAGTAGTTCGCGGCGAGCTGCGCCCTGGCCTCGGGGCCGAGGGGCTTGAGCCACTTCTGCGCGGCGGCCTGCTGGATGGCGCCGACCTGCGGCAGCATCGCGACGTCGGGCGGGGAGCCGCCGGCGATCTTCGTGCCGAGGAAGTTCACGATCGGGTCCTGGGCCGGCACGAAGGTGACGGTCGCGCCGGTGCGCTTCTCGAACTCCTTCAGGACCTTGGTGAAGTTGGCCTGCTCGGGGCCGGTCCAGACGGCCGCGACCTCCAGCTTCTCGCCCTTGAGGGAAGGCAGCCGTAATCCGGAGCCGGTGGTGGCGCCGGGCCCGGCCGGTTCCGGCTCCTTGCCGCCGTCACCGCCGCTGCTGCAGCCCGTGGCCGCCATGAGGACGGCGATCGCCGCCACCACGCCGAGTCGAAGAGTTCTGCCATGACGCATCCGAGCCCCGCCTCTCCCGCGTTCTCCGGTCCCGTGCGCTCAGGTCTAGCCGGGTCGCGCAGGGCCCGCAATACCGCCTTCCGCGGCAGACGGGGGATCGTGATGGGCTCGTGACGTGCCGTCAGGCGTGCGTCGGGGACGTGAGGGGCGGTATCGGCGCGGCGTCGACCGAGCGGGCCGCGCGGTCCAGGGCGCTCGCGAGCAGGGCCAGGTCCGTCGGGCCGTTGCCCAGCTCGCGCACCGGACGGCGGGTCGGCGGGTCACCCATCCGCTCCCACTCCACCGGCACGACCGTGGGCCGCTGCGTCGCCGTGCGCGGGATGCGCCCGGTGACCCGGCCCGTCTGGAACGGCGTCACCCGGCCGTCCGGGTGCCCGAGCCGCCCGCGGCCCGGCTGCGGCTCGCCCGGGCCGCCGGGCCCGGCCGGCGGCGGGTCGAGCACGATCCGCAGCCGCGCGCCGTGCGCCAGCTCCGTGTCCACCGTCCGGTCCGGCCGCGAGGACGTCGCGACCAGGTGCACACCCAGCCGCGCGCCGCCGCGCGCCACGGCTTCCAGGGCCCGTACGACCGAACCGGCCGCCGGACGCCCGGGCGCGCCGAGCGCGGGCGCGACGAGCGCGTCGAAGTCGTCCACCAGGACGACGAGGCGGGCCAGGCTCGCCGCCCCCTCGACGCCCCCGGCCTGGGACGCGACCGCCGGCGCCGGGGCGGCGCTCCTGCGGTACATCGGGACGCTGTCCTGGTCGTAGATGTCACCGGCGCCGGGGCGGGCCGGCCGCCCGCTCGGCGTGTCCCCGAGCATCGCGGCGCTCGCCGCGGCCCCCGTCCGGTACGTCCGCCCGCTCGGCATGTCTCCGACCGAGCCGCTCGCGTCCGTGCGGAGCGTGCGACCGCTCGCCGTCTCCCCGAGGGCGCCGAGGGCGCCGGGGGCCGTGCGGGCGTCGGGGACACGGGCCGTGGCGCGCGCGGCGGACGCGGGAGCCGACGACGGAACGGACTCGTCCAGGCTGGCGGAGCGCTGGCCGATGAGGCGTGTCGAACGGCGGTCGGCGAAGTGGGTGTCGCCGAGGAGCTCGGCGCGGCGCTTCAGCTCGGCGCCCAGGGCCTGCGCGAACTCCCGCATCCGCACCGGATCGGAGGCCACCAGGTGCTCTGTGACGTGCGGCAGCTCCGTACACGGCGCGAGGCCCTCGCCGCGCTCGCCGCCCGCGCCGTCGACGAGCAGCAGCCCGAGCCGGTCCGGGCGGCCGCCGGCCGCGAGGGACGCGGCGATGGAGCGCAGCAGCTCGGTGCGGCCGCTGCCCGCCGGGCCCTCGATCAGCAGGTGCGGGCCCTCCTTGGTGAGGTCCAGGGCGACCGGACCGCGCGGGCCCGCGCCCAGGACCGCCGTGCCCTCCCCGGCCGAGGCCCAGCGGGCCATCAGCGAGGCGGGCGTGGCCCGGGCCAGGCCCAGCTCGTCGAGGAGCCGGGACGACGGCGGCAGCGCGGCGGCCACCGCCCGCCCGGCCCCGGCGCCCGCACCGGCACCGCCGGCCGGCTCCGTGCGCAGCGGGGCGAGCGCCCGCCCGAAGCGCTCCGCCCAGGCCACGGACACCGCGTCGAGCATGCCGACCGTGCCGTGCCCGGCGACCCGGCCGCCGGACGTGCGAAGGAGCCGCAGCGCGGTCGCCACGTCACCGCTGAGCAGGGCGGCCGCCCCGCACTCGCGGAAGGCGAGCGAGGCCGCGCACGCCGTCTCGTACGTCGCCGCGACCGGCGAGACCGGGGACGCGGCGGGCGCGTCGGCCAGACAGATCAGGTGGATGCCGGCGGCGGCGCCCGCCCCGGCGAGCCGCGCCGCCGTCTCGCGCAGCGCCGAGGAGCCGGGATCGCCGTCGACGACCACGACCGTCACCGGCCCGTCGTGCCGTGCGGCGGCCTCGGCGACCTGCGCCCGGTCGGCGCTGGGCCAGCCGGGGCCGAGCGGGCCGTCGTCGAGGCGGCGGGTGAGCTCGGTGAAGCGGGCGTGGGCCTGGTCGCGGTCGTACGCGAGGAGCAGCCGGCAGTCCTGGCCGTGCGCGGGCCGCACGTGCGGCAGCCAGCCGAGCCAGGCCCAGGCCCGGCGCCGCTCCTCCAGGGGCCGGTTCCGGTCGGCGCTGACCAGCACGATCTCCAGGTCGCCGGGGGAGTGCAGGGCGGCGAGCTGGGCCACCACGGAGCGGGCGAGCCCGGCGAGCCGCGGCGCGGGCCCGGCCAGGCCCAGCGAACCGGCCTCGCGCAGCCCGACGGTGACGGGCACGCCGGACAGCTCGGCCCGGTCGGTCGTGCCGAGCCGGACCACCAGGGCCTCCGGATGGTCCGGGCCCCGCTCCCACAGCCGCGGGCCCGGGCCGAGCGCGGTGAGCAGCACGGCGGCCGGGTCCGGCCAGTTGTCCGGGGACGGTCCGGGGCCGGGTGCGGTCGCGGCGAAGGCCGGCACGGGATCCACGCCGTACTCCGCCGCCTCCGGCTCCTCGCGGCCGCCCGCGAGCCGCCGGGCCCAGGCGCCGAGGCCGCGCTTGCGGGCCTGCCGGGTCCGGCTGTGCGACTCCAGCTCGCCCTGCGGCCCCGCGGCGGGGTCCTCCGCGCGCGTGTGCCCCTCGGACCGCTCGGGCCCGTCGGGACGTATGCCGGCGCTCCGCAGGCCGTTCCCGCCGAAGGTCGGCTCCTCGGCCCTGGCGCCGGGCTCGTAGGGCGGCGCGTACGCGACGGGGGCCGCGGCCGGCTCCGTGACGCCGCTCGTCGTCGCGCCCGTGGCGGCGTTTGGGGCAGCGCCCGTGGCACGGCTCGTGGCGAGGCTCACCCGCAGATGGCCCTCGCCGTCCGGGGCGGTGGCGAGGGTGCTGCCGTCGTGGGCGCTCGTGCCGGGTCCCGCCGTCAGGCGCAGCGCGGACTCGCCGACGCGCAGCACGGCGCCGGGCGGGAAGCGGACGGGGCGCGGGCCGACGGGGGCGCCGTCGAGGGTCGTGCCGTTCGTGGAGCCCTGGTCGGTGACGGTGACGCGGCCGTCGTCGCCGACGGTCACCGTGCAGTGGGAGCGGGAGACGTCCGGGTCGTCCAGCGGAACGTCCGCGTCGACAGAACGGCCGATTCTGATCGCTCCGCCGTGCAGCAGATGGACGCCGCCGGCGTCCGGGCCCGCGACGACGTGCAGCCGGGCCGGGGCGCCCTCGGCGCCGTGGTCGTCGGGTCCCGGCACCTGGAGGGAGAGCACGGCCCCGTCGACCAGCGGCGGCTCGCCCAGCAGACAGCGCCGGGTGTCGAGGCGCTGCCCGCCCGCGTACAGCACGATGCTCGCGGAGGAGGAGGCGTCCGGGCCGGCGACGGCGGTCGCGAGCGAGGAGGCCACGGCGGCCAGCTCGGTCCCCGCGGGGGCGGTGACGAGCACGTCGCAGGCGCGCCCGGCGCCGTGGCCGGCGGCATGGCCGGCGTGCGGCGCGAGGACGGTCAGCCGGATCTGCATCGCCGTCAGCGGTCCCTTCTGCGCGGCGTGTCCGGCAGGGGAATCGCCCACTCGCTCCCCCCACCCGGCACGGACGCGTCGTCCGGTACAGGTCGGCACGGGTGCGGGGCTCCCGACCCGCACACGACGTGCTGGGTGCATCCTCGCACCTGCCACTGACAACCCGCCTCCGGGTCGTCCAGAAGTGATCTTGTTCGGTCGTCCGTGGCCGTGTCGAGGGCGGGAAATCGCCTGGTTGCGTACGTCTCGTATCGCTTCCGGCAACCTTCGTCCGCCGCCGGGCGTCTTGTGAACGGACAGGTTCCGGATCCGTACGGGGTTCGCACCGGACGCGCAGACGCTCGGAATCGGCCGTCCCGGGGACAGTCGATGACTCGTTCGGCGGCACTAAAGTGGGTCGGACACCCGGACGGGTCACAGAACACAGGGGAACCCCGGGGACCCTCCACACAACACCTCGGACGCCCTCGGACACCCGGTCCCGGGATCCAGGACCACGATCAGCAGGGAGCGCGTGACGTGCGGCCTATCGGCAGCAAGTACCTGCTCGAGGAGCCGCTCGGCCGCGGCGCCACGGGCACCGTCTGGCGAGCCCGCCAGAGGGAGACGGCCGGCGCGGAGGCCGCGGTCCCCGGCGAGCCCGGCGAGACCGTCGCGATCAAGGTCCTCAAGGAGGAGCTGGCGAACGACGCGGACATCGTGATGCGCTTCCTGCGCGAGCGGTCCGTGCTGCTCCGGCTCACCCACCCCAACATCGTGCGCACCCGCGACCTGGTCGTGGAGGGCGATGTCCTCGCCCTGGTCATGGACCTCGTCGAGGGCCCCGACCTGCACCGCTACATCCGCGAGAACGGCCCGCTCACCCCGGTCGCCGCCGCGCTGCTCACCGCGCAGATCGCCGACGCCCTCGCCGCCAGCCACGCCGACGGCGTCGTCCACCGCGACCTCAAGCCCGCGAACGTGCTGCTCGCCGAGCAGGCCGGCGCGATGCACCCGATGCTCACCGACTTCGGCATCGCGCGCCTCGCCGACTCCCCGGGCCTGACCCGCACCCACGAGTTCGTCGGCACCCCGGCGTACGTCGCGCCGGAGTCCGCCGAGGGCCGGCCGCAGACCTCCGCCGTCGACATCTACGGCGCGGGCATCCTCCTCTACGAGCTGGTCACCGGCCGCCCGCCGTTCGCCGGCGGCACGGCCCTGGAGGTCCTGCACCGGCACCTGAGCGAGGAGCCGCAGCGGCCCTCGACCGTGCCCGGCCCGCTGTGGACGGTGATAGAGCGCTGCCTGCGCAAGAACCCGGACGAGCGGCCCAGCGCCGAGAACCTCGCCCGCGGCCTGCGCACGGTGGCCGCCGGCATCGGCGTGCACGCCACCCCGGCCCAGATCGAGGCCGCCGACGGCGTCGGCGCGCTGCTCGCGCCCGACCCGGCCCCGGCGCCGGTCCCGGGCACGGCGGGCGCCCCGGGCGTCGACCCGGCCGGTGCCACCCAGGTGCTGCCGAGCGGTTCCGCGGCCCCGGCGGGGTTCCCGCCGGCGCCGCAGTACGACCCGGCGGCCGCCACCAGCGTCATGCCGACCAGCGGCCCGGCGGGCGGCCCGCCCGGCGCCGCCGACCCGACCGCGGTCATGCCCCCCGTACCGCCCGCGCCGCAGGACCCGCCGGGCGAGCAGCCGCACCCGTGGCAGACCCAGCTGCGCCAGGTCCGCGACCGCAACGAGCAGACGCAGGTCCAGTACCTGGACCCGGACGAGGACCCGCTGCGCCGCCGCCCCCAGCGCCGGCCGCAGCCCCAGCCGCCGCAGGGCCCGTATCCGCCGCAGCCGCAGCCGCAGCAGTACCGGCAGGGCCCGCCGCAGCCGTACCAGCAGCGGCCGCAGCACCCCCAGCCGTACGCCCAGCAGCAGCCGCCGCAGCCGCAGCAGTACGCGCCTCAGCCGCAGCAGCAGTACGTGCCGCCGCAGCCGCCTCCCCAGGCGCCCGCGCCCGCCCCGGCACCGCGCGAACCGCGGCCGCCGCGGCAGCGCAGCGCCAACCCGATGCACATCCCGGGCCTCGGCTGCCTCAAGGGCTGCCTGTTCACGATCGTGCTCTTCGTGATCGCGGGCTGGCTGATCTGGGAGCTCACGCCGCTCCAGGACTGGGTCGCCCAGGGCAAGGGCTACTGGCAGGCGATCGGCGACGGCATCTCCTCGCTGTACGACTGGTTCACCTCGCTCGTGGACAGCGCGAAGAGCGCGACGGGCGACGGCGGCGCGGGCCAGTAACCGGCGGTAAGAGCCGACAAGGACCGCGTTCGGACCGGTAATCCTGTCGCTTTGTCGACTTCCGAGGGGTGATTTCCCCTCGGAAGTGCCGGTGGGCACGTTCGGACGCGTAACTTTTGACGCGAACCGCAGCCGCTGAGGGAGCAGTCTTGGCACGGAATATCGGCAGCCGCTACACGGCCCACCAGATTCTCGGGCGCGGCAGCGCCGGCACGGTGTGGCTCGGCGAGGGCCCCGAGGGCCCCGTCGCCATCAAGCTGCTGCGCGAGGACCTCGCCGCCGACCAGGAGCTCGTCGGCCGCTTCGTGCAGGAGCGCACCGCCCTGCTCGGGCTCGACCACCCGCACGTCGTCTCCGTCCGCGACCTCGTCGTGGACGGCAACGACCTCGCGCTCGTCATGGACCTGGTCCGCGGCACCGACCTGCGCACCCGCCTCGACCGCGAGCGCCGGCTCGCCCCCGAGGCGGCCGTCGCGATCATCGCCGACGTCGCCGACGGCCTCGCCGCCGCGCACAAGGCCGGAGTCGTGCACCGGGACGTCAAGCCCGAGAACATCCTGCTCGACATGGAGGGCCCGCTCGGCCCCGGCGGCGCCCACCCCGCCCTCCTCACCGACTTCGGCGTCGCCAAGCTGATCGACACCCCCGGCCGCACCAGGGCCACCCGGATCATCGGCACCCCCGACTACCTCGCCCCCGAGATCGTCGAGGGCCTGCCGCCGCGCGCCGCCGTCGACATCTACGCCCTCGCGACCGTCCTGTACGAGCTGCTCGCGGGCTTCACCCCGTTCGGCGGCGGCCACCCCGGCGCCGTACTGCGCCGCCACGTCACCGAGACCGTCGTGCCGCTGCCCGGCATCCCCGAGGAACTGTGGCAGTTGATCGTCCAGTGCCTGGCCAAGGCCCCGGCCTCCCGGCTGCGCGCCTCGGAACTCGCCACCCGGCTGCGGGACGTGCTGCCCACGCTCAAGGGCATCCCGCCGCTCGACGTGGACGAGCCGGACGCGGACCCGGCCGCGGAACCCGCGTACGAGGAGGACCCGTACCCGACGAACGGCAGCAGCGGCGGCGAGAACGCCCCGCGCCGCGCCGCCGTGCCCCTCGTCCCGGGCGCCTCCACCGACTCCAACCGCGACACCCACACCTCCATGCGGGTCCCCGGCCCCGACGAGCTCTCCGGCGGCCCCCTCGGCACCGCCCGCGCCCCGCGCTCGGCGAGCGCCCGGCGGCCCGGCTCGGCCCGGCACAAGGCGGACGCGGTCCGCAAGCGCCGGATCACGCTGACCGTCGCCGCGGTCGTCCTCGCGGGCGCCCTGGGAGCGGGCGGCTATCTGGCGGCGGCGGGCGGCGAGGACGCCCCGCCGGCGCAGGACACCAAGCAGTCCACCACCCAGCCGTGAGTGCGGGGACCTGGTAATCGCGGGAAGCCGTTACGCTGGACGCGTGGCAGTCGTCGATGTATCCGAAGAGCTGAAGTCCCTCTCCTCGACCATGGGGTCGATCGAGGCCGTCCTGGACCTCGACAAGTTGAGGGCAGACATCGCCGTGCTCGAAGAGCAGGCCGCGGCCCCGTCCCTCTGGGACGACCCGGAGGCGGCGCAGAAGATCACGAGCAAGCTTTCGCACCTGCAGGCCGAGGTCCGCAAGGCCGAGGCGCTGCGCGGCCGCATCGACGACCTCGCGGTGCTGTTCGAGCTGGCCGAGGAGATGGACGACCCGGACACCCGGGCCGAGGCCGAGACCGAGCTCGTGGCCGTCCGCAAGGCGCTCGACGAGATGGAGGTCCGCACCCTCCTGTCCGGCGAGTACGACGAGCGCGAGGCCCTCGTCAACATCCGCGCCGAGGCCGGCGGCGTCGACGCCTCCGACTTCGCGGAGCGCCTGCAGCGCATGTACCTGCGCTGGGCCGAGCGCCACGGCTACTCCACGGAGATCTACGAGACCTCGTACGCGGAAGAGGCCGGCATCAAGTCGACCACCTTCGTCGTCAAGGCCCCGTACGCCTACGGCACCCTCTCCGTCGAGCAGGGCACCCACCGCCTGGTCCGCATCTCGCCCTTCGACAACCAGGGCCGCCGCCAGACCTCCTTCGCCGGCGTCGAGATCCTCCCGGTCGTCGAGTCGTCCGACCACGTCGAGATCGACGACTCGGACCTCCGCGTCGACGTCTACCGCGCCTCCGGCCCCGGCGGCCAGGGCGTCAACACCACCGACTCGGCGGTGCGCATCACGCACATCCCGACCGGCATCGTGGTCTCCTGCCAGAACGAGCGCTCCCAGATCCAGAACAAGGCGAGCGCCATGAACGTCCTCCAGGCCAAGCTCCTGGAGCGCCAGCGCCAGGAGGAGCGCGCCAAGATGGACGCGCTCAAGGGCGACGGCGGCAGCTCCTGGGGCAACCAGATGCGTTCGTACGTCCTCCACCCGTACCAGATGGTCAAGGACCTCCGCACGGAGTTCGAGGTCGGCAACCCGCAGTCCGTCCTGGACGGCGAGATCGACGGCTTCCTGGAGGCGGGCATCCGCTGGCGGAAGCAGCAGGAGCAGACGGCGTAGTCCGCAGCCCTCTTTCTCAAGGCGTACGCCGGCCCTGCCCCGCCTGGTGAGCGGGGCCCGGCGCTTTGAGCGCCCTGCGCGCGCTGGTCGCCGGATTCGCGGGCGCAAGCGATGGAGTGGCGATCCTGACGCTTTGTCGACATGGGAACCGGTGTGGCGGGGGCGGGAGTTCCGGGTTTACGTCACAGTTGCATCCCCGCATGGCGGGCAGAAGTGGATCTTTCGGGCATCGCACGCGCAACGACCTTGACGTGCTCTTTGAAACTCGGAAGGGTGGCACGCGGCATGCGTGTTCCTGGGGCGTGTGTGGACGGGGGCAGGTCCAGTGAACAACGGCGATCGCCCTCAGTCCCCGGCCCCGGGCCGCTGCTCTACAGACGATATGAGCTACTGGGGGTAGCAGCCAGATGACGAAGAAGACGCGGATCCGCGTTGCGCGCATTGCGGCCGGCGCTGTGATCGCCGCCGGCGCGTCCCTGACGGCGGCCGGCGCCGCGCAGGCCGTCGGGGTCAGCATCAACCTCGGCGCCGAGGTCGGCGACGGGGGGCCGGGCGACTGCGAGATCGACCCGACGCTCTGCCCGACGACGCCGCCGACCACGGAGCCGACGACGCCGCCGACGACGGAGCCCACCACTCCGCCGACGACCGAGCCGACGACGCCGCCGACGACGGAGCCCACCACTCCGCCGACCACGGAGCCGACGACCCCGCCGACGACCGAGCCGACGACGCCGCCGACGACGGAGCCCACCACTCCGCCGACCAGCGAGCCGACGACGCCGCCGACCGGCGAGCCGACGCACCCGGGCAAGCCGTCGAAGCCCGGCAAGCCGGGTGGCGACGACGACAACGGTGACGGTGGCAACGACAACGGCGCCGGTCCCGGCACCTGCACCGTCGACCTTGACGGCGCCGAGTGCGTCGACAACGGCGGCAACCAGAACGGCACCAACAACGCCGGCTCGCAGCCCGTCGAGCAGGGCAAGGCCAAGGAGGAGCTGGCCGAGACCGGTGCTGCCGAGACCTCGTTCCTGATCATCGGGGCGGCCACCATGATCGCCGGTGGTATCGGCTTCCGGTTCCTGCCGCGTCTCGTGACCGGTGGGCGCACCGCCGTCTGAGGCGAGTCAGCCAGTACATAGCTGTACGTGAGAGGGCCGGGAGCGCTGTCCAAGCGCTCCCGGCCCTCTCGTACGTCCAGGGGGCTCCTACACGCCCCGCGCCACCACCAGCAGCGCCATCGCCGCCAGCAGGGCGATCACCAGGGTCAGCAGCATCGCCGGCGTCAGGCCCGTCGGCTGGGGCAGACGCTCGCGGTTCGCGCGGCAGACGGGGCAGCGGCCCTCGGCGACGGGCGCCGCGCAGTTGGCGCACACCAGACGGTCATAGGTCATGCGCTCTCCTCCTCCCGCACAGGGGGTGCTTACAAGAAGAACGCTCGGAGCGACCCCGGCGTTCCCCTACCACTGTGCCAGCTCCGGCGCGTTTCGGCGCGCCCCGCGGAATCCGGGCGGGAGGACCGGGAAGGACGAAAAGGATAAAGCGCACAAGCCCGGACCGCGACTGCACGGGCCTTCCCCGTTCGCGTAGTGTCACGCACACCTACTCCCGGCCGACCGTGGTGCATCCGTGATCCGATTCGACAACGTCTCCAAGTCCTATCCGAAGCAGAACCGCCCCGCGCTCCGGGATGTCTCCCTGGAGATCGAGAAGGGGGAGTTCGTCTTCCTCGTCGGTTCGTCCGGCTCCGGAAAGTCGACCTTCCTGCGGCTGATCCTGCGCGAGGAGCGCGCCAGCCAGGGCCAGGTGCACGTGCTGGGCAAGGACCTCGCCCGGCTCTCCAACTGGAAGGTGCCGCACATGCGCCGCCAGCTGGGCACCGTCTTCCAGGACTTCCGCCTCCTCCCCAACAAGACCGTCGCCGAGAACGTGGCCTTCGCCCAGGAGGTCATCGGCAAGCCGCGCGGCGAGATCCGCAAGGCCGTACCGCAGGTGCTCGACCTGGTCGGCCTCGGCGGCAAGGAGGAGCGCATGCCGGGCGAGCTGTCCGGTGGTGAGCAGCAGCGCGTCGCGATCGCCCGGGCCTTCGTGAACCGCCCGATGCTGCTGATCGCGGACGAGCCCACCGGCAACCTCGACCCGCAGACCTCCGTCGGCATCATGAAGCTGCTCGACCGCATCAACAGGACAGGGACCACCGTCGTCATGGCGACCCACGACCAGAACATCGTCGACCAGATGCGCAAGCGCGTCATCGAGCTCGAGGGCGGCCGGCTCGTCCGCGACCAGGCCCGCGGCGTCTACGGCTACCAGCACTGACGGGCGGGGGAAGAGTCACATGCGCGCCCAGTTCGTGCTCTCGGAGATCGGCGTCGGTCTCCGCCGCAACCTCACGATGACCTTCGCCGTCATCGTCTCCGTCGCCCTGTCCCTGGCCCTCTTCGGCGGCGCCCTGCTCATGCGCGAGCAGGTCAGCACGATGAAGGACTACTGGTACGACAAGGTCAACGTCTCCATCTTCCTCTGCAACAAGAGCGACGCCGCCTCCAGCGCCAAGTGCGCCAAGGGCGCGGTCACCGCGCAGCAGAAGGACCAGATCGAGGCCGACCTCAAGAAGATGACGGAGATCGTGGAGACGGTCCACCACGAGTCCGCCGACGAGGCGTACAAGCACTACAAGGAGCAGTACGGCGACACGGCCATCGCCTCCGTCGTCACCCCGGACCAGATGCAGGAGTCCTTCCGGGTCAAGCTGAAGGACCCCGAGAAGTACAAGGTGGTCGCCACCGCCTTCGCCGGCCGCGACGGCGTCGAGTCGGTCCAGGACCAGCGCAACATCCTGCAGAACCTCTTCGACCTGATGAACGGCATGAACATCGCCGCCCTCTGCGTCATGGGCCTCATGCTGATCATCGCGCTGATGCTGATCGTCAACACCGTGCGCGTCTCCGCCTTCAGCCGGCGCCGCGAGACCGGCATCATGCGCCTGGTCGGCGCGACCAACTTCTACATCCAGATGCCGTTCATCATGGAGGCCGCCTTCGCCGGCCTCCTCGGCGGCGGCGTCGCCTGCGTGCTGCTGCTCGTCGGCCGCTACTTCCTCATCGACCACGGCATCGCCCTCGCCGACAAGATGCAGCTGGTCAACTTCATCGGCTGGGACGCGGTCCTCTCCAAGCTCCCGCTCGTCCTCGCGATCGGCCTGCTGATGCCGGCGCTCGCCGCGTTCGTGGCGCTGCGCAAGTACCTCAAGGTGTGACAGTTCCCTCCGGGTGACCTGATGGCGTCGTACGGCCAACCGCCGTACGACGCCATCTGCTTGTCCTACAGTGGGCGCCATGCGTGCCGGTGCCGGCCCCGAGTTCTGTCGACGGCCCCGCGGAGTTCTCCGTGGGGCCGCCTTGACGTTGGTCTTCGCCGGAGTGATCGGTACGGCCGCGGCCACCGGCGCGCTGCCCCGGCAGCAGGACCCCCGGCAGACCCCCCGGGCCGCGCCCTCGCCCCGTACGGTCACCGCCGCCGGCACCGTCGACCGGGACGCCCTCGCACAGGCCGCCGCGCAGGCCGTCGCCGACGGGAAGTCCGGGAAGAAGGCGGCGGAGGAGTTCGTCAGCCGCAGCGGCGACCGGTGGGGCGCGGTGTACGACAAGCGGGAGTACGCCGAGTTCGAGCAGACCCTGGACGGCGCCTACACCGGGGTCGGGCTGTCCGCGCGGCGGGGCGCCGACGGCCGGGTCGAGATCAGCCGGATACGGGGCGGCGGGCCCGCCGAGCGGGCCGGGCTGCGGGTCGGGGACCGGCTGACCGCGATCGACGGGCGGCCGGTGGGCGGGCTGAGCGTCTCCGAGATCGTCTCGCTGCTGCGCGGCGAGGGCGTCACGGGCTCCACCGTGGCCCTCGGCGTCGAGCGCGGCCGCGCCCGCTGGACCCAGACGCTGCGCCGGGCCCGGCTCGTCACCGACCCCGTCACCGTCCGCCGGCTCGCCGACGGCACCGTGCTGATCCGGGTCGCCGCCTTCACCAAGGGCACCGGCGAGCGGGTCCGGCAGGCCGTGCGCACCGCGCCCGCCCGGGCCGGCGTCCTGCTCGACCTGCGCGGCAACTCAGGCGGCCTGGTCGCCGAGGCCGCCACCGCCGCCTCCGCCTTCTTCGACGGCGGCCTCGTCGCCACGTACGACGTCGACGGCACCCAGCACGCCGTGTACGCGGACGGCGGCGGCGACACCGCCCGCCCCCTGGTCGCGCTGATCGACGGCGGCACCATGAGCGCGGCCGAGCTGCTCACCGGCGCCCTCCAGGACCGGGGCCGGGCCGTCACGGTCGGCTCGCGGACCTTCGGCAAGGGCTCGGTGCAGATGCCGAGCACGCTGCCCGACGGCTCCGTCGCCGAGCTGACCGTCGGGCACTACCGCACGCCCGCCGGGCACGCCGTCGACGGTCACGGCATCACGCCGGACGTCGCGGTCGACGGGCAGGCGGAAGAACGGGCCCGCACGGTATTGAGTGGCCTCGGAGGGGCCTCGTAGTGCGAAAATGACCGCACTATGGCAAAGGGACTCGTCAACGTGCAGGGCAAGCCTGCGAAGAAGAAGACCCAGGACAAGGGGCCGGAGCGCAAGCTCATCGCGCAGAACAAGAAGGCGCGGCACGACTACCACATCCTGGACACGTACGAGTGCGGTGTGGTGCTCATGGGCACCGAGGTGAAGTCGCTGCGGATGGGTCGGGCGTCGCTGGTCGACGGCTTCGTCCAGATCGACGGCGGAGAGGCCTGGCTGCACAACATCCACGTGCCCGAGTACTCCCAGGGCAGCTGGACCAACCACTCGGCGAAGCGGAAGCGGAAGCTGCTGCTGCACCGCGCCGAGATCGACAAGCTGGAGCAGAAGGCGTCCGAGACGGGTCACACGATCGTGCCCCTGTCGCTGTACTTCCTGGGCAGCCGGGTGAAGTGCGAGATCGCTCTGGCCAAGGGCAAGAAGGAGTACGACAAGCGGCAGACGCTGAAGGAGAAGCAGGACACCCGCGAGGCGAGCCGTGCCATCGCGGCTGCGCGGCGCCGGCAGCGGGCCCAGCAGGCCCGGCAGGGCTGAGGTCCGGCCGGGCTCAAGCCGCCAGGGCCGAGTCGACAGGGTTAATGCGCTGGCAACGGCGCCTGTCGGTCACGTACCATGGGCCCTGCACCTCACAGAGGGTGCAACCTTTGAAAAATCAACATGGGGATGATCGGTTTCGACAGCGGATGTCGAAGCAGGGGAAGCGTGTCGAGGAAGCGGCAATGATCTCGTAAACCACGCGCCGAAACCAATAATCGCCAACACCAAGCGCGATTCCTTCGCCCTCGCTGCCTAAGTAGCGACTTGCGAAGTGTCAGCCCGGGGCTGTTCCCGACCCGGATCCTGGCATCAGCTAGGGAACTAAACCTTGATCCCGGTCACGGGGTGAAGAGGGAAACCAAACAGTGACTGAGCCCGTTCCGGACTTGTCTGGGTGATCCGGAGGGCCGAGAAACTCGTACCAGACTGCACACGGAGAAGCCCTGATTCCGCACCGTTGGACGCGGGTTCGATTCCCGCCATCTCCACTCATCCCATGTGGGCAAAACCCTCTGACCTGCGAGATCTTCGCCAGGACAGGGGGTTTTTCTCATGTCACGGCCACCGCGGGCGCACCCCCGCACCCGAGGGGACGCCCTCGTCCTCGCCGGGCGGCTGGGTCGGCGGCTGGCTGTGATCTTCCGGGCTGTCCCCGGAAGGCGTCGCGGGAGCCCCTCCGGTATGGCACTGTGTGATCAAGTGATAGCGCAACGTCATCGAGGGGTCCTGCATGTCGTATGTCCCTGCTGAACTGAAGTACACCGACGAGCACGAGTGGGTGCGCACCGAGGCGGACGGAACGCTGACGATCGGCATCACCGACCATGCGCAGAAGGAGCTCGGGGACATCGTGTTCTTCGATCTGCCACCCGTGGGCAAGCAGGTCAAGGTCGGTGACCCCATCGGTGCGGTGGAGTCGGTCAAGGTCGCCTCCGAGCTCTACGGCCCGGTGGCCGGCGAGGTCGTCGAGATCAACGTCGACGCCATCGAAAGTCCCGAGGACGTGAACAGCGACGCGTATGACGTCTGGCTGTTCAAGATCAGGCCGGCGGACGGCGCCTCTACTGACGGCCTGCTTGACGCCGCTGCCTACGCAGAGCTGGTCGGCTGACCCTCCTCCTGTGCGGCGCCGGCAGTGGCGCCGCACAGGAGGGACGCGCGACCGGTGCGGGAATCCGCAGAGGAGGGGCCCCTGGTCGACCGGGACTCGTCACGTCGGGTCCCGGGTCTTCGTCATGCGCACCCTCTTGCCGACTTGGTCTGGACCTGCCAACCTGCGGTCGCCGCCCCCCACGCCACGGCATCCCCGGAGGTACGTATGCGCCACAAGGGACTCCTCGCGGTCCTGCCCGTGCTCCTCACCCTCCTCGTCCCCGCCGCGTCGCCCGCCTCGGCCACGGCCACCGCCCCCGTCCAGGTCTACGGCGCCTGGCACTGCGGCGACGACTTCTGCACCTGGTCCACCGTCCGTGACGTCGCCGAGTTCGACGCGAAGAACCACTGGCTGATCGACCGCGGCGACGGGCGTCCCTCCGTCAACCTGGTCGTGCTCAGCTTCGTCGACCCGCTCAAGCTGCTGCACCGCACCAACGACGCCGGCACCGTGAACGGCGTGCCCGTCGGCATGAGCCGCGAGATCGTCCAGTACTTCACCTCGCACGGCATCCGCGTGATGCTCTCCGTCGGCGGCATCACCTACACCGACGCCTGGGACGCCGCGCTCGCCGAGGATCCCGCGCAGCTCGGGCGGAACGCGGCGGCCGTCGCCGCCGACCTCGGCGTCGGCATCGAGATCGACTACGAGCAGAACACCGCGCCGAACCTGACCGGGCTCCAAGCCTTCATCGACGCCTACCGCTCCGTGCACCCGTACGACGCCGGCGGCACCGACCCGGCCGCCCGGCTCACCATCGACACCGCCGCCGGCGACCGCTGGCTCATCGACCTCAACCGCAAGGCCACCGCCGACTGGCTGCGCACCGACCGCCCGGTGCTCGACTACGCCAACGCCATGGTGCCCGCCCGGCCCACCTCGGCGAGCTCGCACATAGCCAACTGGCAGGAACACCTCGACGGCAAGCCCCAGTTCTCGCCGCCGGTCGCCCCGCTCGCCCCGGCCAAGCTCACGGCCGGGCTCTACATCGCGTACGGCCGCAGCCCGCTGCCCGAGTGCACCGACTACGCGAACTCGCTGCAGAAGGCGACGGGCGACTGGGTCCGCGGCGCGGCGCCGAACGGGGCCGGGACGACGGCCGGGCTGCTCGGCTACATGTTCTGGGCGGCCGAGAAGCCCTCGACCCGGGGGCTCGGAACCCAGGAGCCGGACGGCTGCGAGGGCGGGGTCGGGGGAGGAGCCACCGCTTTCGGCGTGCAGCCGCCGATGGGCCCGCTCCGGCAGAGCTGATCCGCACGGCCGGCCCGGTCGGTGCTGATCCGCACGGCCGGCCCGGTCGGTGCCTGGATCAGTAGCCGGACAGATCGCCCTTGAGGGGTTCGGGCTTTCCGATTCCGGCGAACGGGGTGTGCTGGATCTCCCCGATGAGGCGCGTGACACGGCGAGCCGTTCTGCGGTCGGAGGAGAGCCGGAAGAGGAAGTCCTCCCAGGCGGCGGGATCGAAGTGGACGCTCCTCACTCCTCGCCTCCGGTACCAGTCGAGCGCGCGTCACCGACCGCGGGGCGGTCGGCCGCACGCCGTCGCCGCGCACACCGCCAGGGCCAGCGCCGCCGCCAGGGGCGGGACCAGGTAGCCGTACGTCGTGGTCGGGGCGTGCTCCGCGAGCCAGCCGCCGGTGGCCGAGCCGGTCGCGATGCCGCCGAGGAGGGCGGTCACGGCGAGCGTCATGCCCTCGTTGAGCTGGGACTGCGGGGTGAGTCGCTGGACCAGGGTCATGCCCGTGACCATGGTCGGGGCGGTCGCCATGCCGGCCAGGAGGAGGGCGCCCGCGAGGACGGGCAGCAGGCCGGTGGAGGCGGCGGCGAGGAGCGGGAGTGTCATCAGGGTCGCCATGGCGGCGAGGCAGGCGGCGAGTCCGGGGGCGCGGCGGACACGGCCGTAGAGCAGGCCGGCGGCGCAGGAGCCCGCCGCCTGGAGGGCGAGGACCGGGCCGGCGGCCGGGCCGTCCACGTACGCGAGGGTGACGACCTCCATCGAGCCGAAGACCGCGCCGGTGGCGAGGAACACCGCGAGCAGCGCCGGCATGCCGGGCACCCGGAGCGGCGAGCCGGACGCGGCGGCGGTGCGCGGGGCGACGGGCGGTTCGGTGGTGCGCTGCGCGGCGAAGAGCAGCACTCCGGTGAGGAAGAGGACGGCGGCGACGAGCGTGCCGGCCTCCGGGAAGAGCGAGGAGCAGAGGAACGCGGCCAGGACCGGGCCGAGCATGAAGCACAGCTCGTCGGCGGCCTGTTCGAAGGCGTTGGCGGTGTGCAGCGCGGCCTTGGCGTCCGGGGCGTCCTTGAGCAGGTGGGCCCAGCGGGCCCGGGACATGCCGCCGGTGTTGGGGGCGGTGGCGGTGAGCGCGGTGGTGAGGAAGAGGGTCCAGGCGGGGGCCTGGGCGTGGGCGCAGAGGAGCAGGACGAGCCGGCCGAGGGCCGCGTAGACGGTGGCGGGCACGGCGATCCGGGCCTGGCCGTGGCGGTCGACGAGCCGGGCGATCCAGGGCGCGGTGAGCGCGCCGGCGGCCATGCCGGTGGCGCTGACGGCGCCCGCGAGGGCGTACGAGCCGTACGCGCCGGCGATCATGACGACGGCGCTGACGCTGAACATGCCCATGGGCAGCCGGGCGATCAGGTTGCCGAGGGTGAAGGCGCGGGCGCCGGGGAGCGAGAAGAGGCGCAGGTAGGGGTTGGCGGGGGTCCTGCGGGTGCGGCGGGGCCGGGCGGGGGTCTCGCGGTAGCGAGGGGTGAGGGCGGGGCCGGCGGGGGTGAGCATCAGGTCGGTCGACGTGGCAGCGGAACGCGTCGGGACGGCCTGGGGCGGGACGGTCTGCGGGGGAGCGGATTGCGGCATGGATCAAGGGTCTTTTGGCATGACCCTGGCGGTCCAACACCTAATCGGTCGCCGTTCACGCACTTCTGTTGTTAACTGCGGCGGTGAGCCCCGTCAACGACCTCGACCCCCGGCTGCTGCGCGCCTTCGTCGCCGTCGCCGCGGAACTCCACTTCACCCGGGCCGCCGCCCGGCTCTTCGTCGCCCAGCAGGCGCTCAGCCGGGACATCCGGCGGCTCGAACGCGACCTGGGCGCCGAGCTGTTCGTTCGCAGCACCCGGCAGGTCGCGCTCACGGCGGACGGCGAACGGCTCCTGCCGTACGCGCACAAGGTACTCGCCGCCCACGACGAACTCGCCGACGCCTTCCGCGGCGAGGTCCGCGCGCTGCTCGTCGACCTCAACAGCGCGGGCCTCGCCCACGAGCGGGTGCTCGGGCGCGCCCGCGAACTCGTTCCGGATCTTGAGCTGATGGCCCGCTACGAGAGCGGGCTGACCGGCGCCGTACGGGAGATGCTCGCCGGCCGGCTGGACGCCTCCTTCGGGCGGTACGGCGGGCTCGCGCCCGAGCTGCGGGCCCGGGTCGAGGCGCAGTTCGTCCGGTACGAGCCGATGGCCGTCCTGCTGCCCGAGGGCGACCCGCTCGCCGGCCTCGCCGAGGTCCCGCTCGACGCGCTCGCCGGCCGGCAGGTCTACGCGGGCGCCGGCAACGACCGCACCCCCGAGTGGACCGACCTCGCCGCCCGGCTCTTCGAGGGCCGCGGCATCCGGGTCGCGCCGCCCGCGCCGCTCGTCGTCGGCAGGGAGGAGTTCCGGCGGGTCATGGCCAAGGCCCCGACCCCGGTCCTCGCCGTCGTCGACTTCCCGCCGATGCCCGGCAGCGTCCTGCGGCCCCTGGTCGACCCCGTGCCGCTGTCGCCGGTGAGCCTCGTCTGGCGCAAGGGCCTGCGCCACCCCGCCCTCGACGCCCTGCGCCGCGCCGCCGCCGAGATCGGCGCCCGGGAGGGGTGGCACGCGCGCCCGCCCGGCTCGTGGTTGCCCGAGGGGGAAGCGCTGGGGGCGCTCACAGCGGACCCGCGCTCCGGGTGAGAGCAAGGTTCCGTCCCCGTCACCTCACGGCGCCGCCCCCGGAAACGCGGCCTTCCTAGCGTCGGTCGCACAGGGAACCGACAGCGGAGGTGCGAGATGGGCGGCCGGTGGATCGAACGCTGGGAGCCGGAGGACGAGACCTTCTGGCGGGAGCGGGGGGAACGGATCGCGCGCCGGAACCTGTGGTTCTCGGTGCTCTCCGAGCACATCGGCTTCTCCGTCTGGAGCCTGTGGTCGGTCATGGTCCTCTTCATGGGGCCGCAGTACGGGATCGACCCGGCCGGCAAGTTCTTCCTGATCGCCACCGCGACGCTCGTCGGGGCCGTCATCCGCGTCCCGTACACCTTCGCCGTCGCCCGCTTCGGCGGCCGCAACTGGACCGTGTTCAGCGCGCTGTTGCTGCTGCTGCCGACCGGCCTCGCGTACGCGGTGATGGAGCCGGGCACCTCGTACGGCACGTTCCTGCTGGTGGCCGCGCTCACCGGGGTCGGCGGCGGCAACTTCGCGTCCTCCATGACCAACATCAACGCCTTCTTCCCGCTGCGGAAGAAGGGCTGGGCGCTCGGGCTCAACGCGGGCGGCGGCAACATCGGCGTGCCCGTCGTCCAGCTCGTCGGCCTGCTCGTCATCGGCACCGCCGGGGCCCTGCACCCGCGGATCGTGCTCGGCGTCTACATGCCGCTGGTCGTCGTCGCCGCCGTGTGCGCCGCGCTGTTCATGGACAACCTGGCGCCCGTGAAGAACGACAGCGGCGCCGCCAGGGAGGCGGTGAAGGCGCGGCACACCTGGATCATGGCGTTCCTCTACATCGGGACCTTCGGCTCGTTCATCGGCTACAGCTTCGCCTTCGGGCTCGTGCTCCAGACCCAGTTCGGCCGCACCCCGCTCCAGGCGGCCTCGCTCACCTTCATCGGCCCGCTGCTCGGCTCGCTCGTCCGGCCCGTCGGCGGCGCGCTCGCCGACCGGCACGGCGGCGCCCGGATCACCCTGGCCACCTTCGCCGCGATGGCCGTCGCCGCCGCGGTCGTGCTCTACGCCTCCGTCGCCGGGTCGCTCGCCGTGTTCCTGGTCGGCTTCGTCGCGCTGTTCGCGCTCAGCGGCCTCGGCAACGGCTCCACGTACAAGATGATCCCGGCCATCTTCCTCGCGCAGGGGTACGAGAAGGGGCTCAGCGGCGAGGCGGCCGAGGCGCACGGCCGCCGGCTGTCCGGCGCGGCCATGGGGCTCATCGGCGCGGTCGGCGCGCTCGGCGGCCTCGGCATCAACCTGGCCTTCCGGGAGTCGTTCAGCTCGGTCGGCTCGGGCACCGGTGCCTTCGTCGCCTTCCTCGTCTTCTACGCGGCGTGCATGACCGTCACTTGGGCGGTATACCTTCGCCGGCCGTCGACCGTGGCGCCCGTGCCCGACACGGTGGCGGACGTCCTGCCGTCGCGCGACACCGCGGAGGTGTGAGCCCGAGGGATGCGTCACAGTGGTCGGGCGCGGCCGTAACGACCAGGAAATACAGGTGAACCCGGACCGACATCCCGGCCCGGCAGTGTCGGCGGGCAGGCATGGACGAGCCAGGCAGGGATGAGCACGGCATGGACGATCAGGGCTTGGGCGAGCAGCAGGGCGCGGGCGAGCGGGGCGTGGGCGAGCAGCAGGTCGCCGGCGGACAGGGCGCGAGCCGGCAGCACGCGGGCGGGGAGCTCGCGGGCGAGCACGCCGTCGGCGGACAGGGCGCGAGTGAGCAGGTCGCCGGCGGACAGGGCGCCGGCGGTCAGCACGCGGGCGAGCAAGCCGCGGGCGAGCCGGTGGCGGGGGCCCCTGGCGCGGGCGAGCAGGGTCCGCTCGCGGGCTTCACCGTCGGCGTCACCGCCGCCCGGCGCGCCGACGAGCTCATCGCGCTGCTGCGCCGCCGCGGCGCGGCCGTCGTCCACGGCCCCGCCCTGCGGATCGTGCCGCTCGCCGACGACACCGAGCTCCTCGCCGCCACCAAGGACCTCATCGACCACGCCCCGGACGTCGTCGTCGCCACCACGGCGATCGGCTTCCGCGGCTGGGTCGAGGCGGCCGACGGCTGGGGCTTCGGCGAGGCGCTCCTCGACCGGCTGCGCGGGGTCGAACTCCTCGCCCGCGGACCCAAGGTCAAGGGCGCGGTGCGGGCGGCCGGGCTCACCGAGACCTGGTCGCCGTCCTCCGAGTCGATGGCCGAGGTCCTCGACCGGCTGCTCGGCGAGGGCGTCGACGGGCGGCGCATCGCGCTCCAGCTGCACGGCGAGCCGCTGCCCGGCTTCGTCGAGGCGCTCACCGAGGGCGGCGCGGAGGTCGTGCCCGTACCCGTCTACCGCTGGATGCCGCCCGAGGACATCGGCCCGCTCGACCGGCTCCTCGACGCCACCGTGGCCCGCGCCCTCGACGCGGTGACCTTCACCAGCGCGCCGGCCGCCGCCTCGCTCATCGACCGGGCCCGCGCCCGCGGGCTGCTCGACGAGCTGGTGACGGCGCTGCGGCACGACGTGCTCGCGGTGTGCGTGGGCCCGGTGACCGCGCTGCCGCTGCAGGCCCTCGCCATCGACACCCACCAGCCCGAGCGCTTCCGGCTCGGCCCGCTCGTCCAGCTGCTCTGCCGCGAACTGCCCGCCCGCGCCCGGGTGTTGCCGGTCGCCGGCCACCGCGTCGAGATCCGCGGCCACGCCGTCCTCGTCGACGGCGCGCTGCGCCCGGTGCCGCCCGCCGGGATGGCCCTGCTCGGGCTGCTCGCCCGCCGCCCCGGCTGGGTCGTCGGCCGCGCCGAGCTGCTGCGCGCCCTGCCGGGCGCGGGCCGCGACGAGCACGCCGTGGAGACCGCGATGGCCCGGCTCCGTACCGCACTCGGCACGCCGAAGCTCATCCAGACCGTGGTCAAGCGGGGCTACCGGCTGGCGCTCGACCCGGCGGCCGACACCAAGTACGGGGCGGAGGAGGCCCGTTAGGGCGTCGCTTCGGCGCGCGCGGGCGTCTACGGTACGCGGATGAGCACCGTACGGATCAGACCCGCTGCCCCCGAGGCCCCCGCCGAAGCCGTCGCCCTCGCCGCGGCCGTGGCGCGCAACCGCGCGTACATGCGGCCCTGGGAGCCGTACCGCCCCGAGACGTACTACACCCCGGAGGGCCAGGCCGCCCGGCTCGGCGACGGCGCCCGTCGCTGGTTCGCGGTGGACGAACTCCCCGGTGGCGAGCGGATCGTGGGCGCGGCGATCCTCTCCGGGATCGTCCTCGGCCCGTTCCGCAGCGCCTCGCTCGGCTACTGGGTGGACCCGGAGTACGGGGGCCGGGGCCTGGCCACCGCGCTGACCGAGGAGGTCTGCCGGGCCGCCCGCGAGGAGCTCGGCCTGCACCGGATCGAGGCGTCCACCCTCCTCGACAACCACGCGTCCCAGCGGGTCCTCGCCAAGTGCGGCTTCGAGAAGATCGGCACCGCGCCCCGCTACCTGCACCTCGACGGCGCCTGGCGCGACTCCCACCTCTTCCAGCGGATCCTGCACGACGACCCGCCGCCGCGCGCGTAGGGCCTGTCCGGCGGTTCACGGCCCGGGGCCCTGTCCGGCGGTTCACGGCCGGGCGCGCGACTTCCCCAGGGCTTCGCCCGCGGGTGCTTCCGGCACGAGACCCGGCCCTGATCCGCCGTGCCCGCCCCGGTGCCCCGCCCCTGTTCCCGCCGCGGCCCCGGTCCCGGGCCACTCCCGCTCGGCGGCCGCCCCGTTCGCCCCGTCCGCTCTCTGCCCGGCACCGTGCCCGCGCCGCACCGGCCACCACATCCCGCGCCCCAACAGCGCCGCGGCCGACGGCACCAGCAGAAGGGACACGACGAAGGCCGAAAGCAGGATGCCCAGCGTCGTGGCGAAGCCGATCTGGCGGGTGGAGGGCTCCGCGTTCACGGTGAGGCTGCCGAAGGAGGCGGCGAGGACCACGCCCGCCGAGGCGATCGCCGGCGCCGTGTGCCGTACCGCGCGGGCCACGGCGGCGCGAGCCGTACCCGGCCGGTCCATCTCCTCGCGCAGCCGGTCGCTGATGAGGATGTTGTAGTCGGTGCCGAGGGCCACCACGAACAGGAACAGCACCAGCGGCAGGACGAAGTCCACCCCGGGCCGGCCGCCCAGGTGCTGGAAGACCAGGGTCGAGGCGCCGAGCGTCGCCGCGAAGCACAGCCCGACCGCGAGCATGAGCACGACGGGGGCCGGCACGCTCCGGAGCAGCACCAGCAGGATCAGCGCGATCAGTGCCGCCGCCACCGGGAAGATCCTCCGCAGGTCCTCGTCGACCGCCGCGGCCACGTCGGCGAACACGGCCGCCGTGCCACCCACATGAGCGGTCAGGCCGGCGGGCGTCGCCTTCCGTACGGCTTCGCGCACCGGGCCCGCCACCAGGTCGCGAGCGTCCCGGCTCTGCGCGTCCGCCGTCAGATAGGCGTCCAGGCGTGCGGCGCTCCGGTCGGCGTTGAACACGGGGGAGGCCACCTTGCCCACGCCCGCCACTCCGGCCAGCGCCCTCGGCAGGCCGCCCAGCGCGGCCGTGTCGAGTGCGCGGCCGTCCGCGGCGGTGACGTACACCGTCGTCGGGTCGGACACGCCTCGCGGCAGCGCGCGGGCGATCTCCTGCGCCGTCGCCGCGGCCGCCGTCCGGTTCGGGCCACCGCCGGTGCCGAAGTCCATGCGGACGCCCGTCGCACCGGCCGCGAGCACGCCCAGGAGGACGACCGAGGCCCCGAGCACCAGCAGCGGGCGGCGGGCCACCAGCTCCCCGGTACGGGCGGCCCATCCGGGCCGCTCGGCCCTCGTCAGGCTTCGCGACGGCCAGAACATCCGCCGCCCCGCCACCGCGAGCAGAGCCGGCATCAGAGTCAGGCTCGCGACCAGCATCACCAGCACCGAGACCGCCACCGACGGTCCGAGCACGCGGAACTGGCCGAACGTCGCCGTGCCCAGCGTGGCGAACGCGGCCACGATCGTCAGCGCGGCCGACGTCACCGCGGTGCCCACCCGGCCGGCCACCTGCGCGGCCACCACCCGGTGGTCCGCCTCCGGGTGCCGCCGCAGCTCCTCGCGGAAGCGGAACAGCAGGAACAGGAAGTAGTCGATGCCGATGCCGACCAGCACCGTCCCGATCAGGCTCGGAGTGCCCGGGTCGAGGTCGAAGCCGGTCAGCAGGGCGGCCGCCACGACCGTGCCGGCCGCCGCGCCGCCCACCACGGACACCGCGAACAGCGGGACGAACGCCGCCAGGACACTGCGGAACACCAGCACGTTGATCAGCACGATCAGCCCGACCATCACCAGCCCCACCACCGTCTGCGTGCTTCTCTCCGCGTCCGCGCGGTCCACCACGTCCGCCACGCCGCCGGTGAACCCGGTGCGCAGCCCGGCCTCGCCGAACTCCTCCTCGACGCGGTCGTGGAAGGCCCGGTACAGCGCGTGCATCCCCGGGTCGGTCACATTGCCCCGCAGCCGCGCGTCCAGCAGCGCGAACGAGCCGTCCGGCGCGGTCATGGCCGGCGCCACCCGCGGGACCTGGGAGTAGTCCTTGGACAGCCCCGGTATCTGCTCGTCGTACCGCGGCATCTCCACGCGCCGGGCGCTCAGTTCGCGCGCGACCTCGGCCACCCGGTGCCGGTCCGCGCCGGCCAGCGGCCCGCCGTCGCGCCGGGCCACCAGCACGGTCACCGCGGCGGCGTCCGGCTTCGCGCCGAACTCCTCTTCGGCGACCCGCAGCGCCGCGGCCGCGTCGTATTCCGCGGGCAGGAAACCGGCGCTGTCGGTCTGCGTCACACGGAAGACGAGCACCTGGCCCATGACGGCCACGAAGATGCCGATCACCGCCCACGAGGCGATCACCCGCCAGGGTCTGCGGGTCGAGAATCCGGTCAGGGCGCGGATCACGGAAGTCCTCCGGTACGAGTGCGAGTGCGAGTGCGAGTGCGAGGGAGACGCCTGCGAGAAGGCGGGCGCGGCGCCACCGGTCCGGGCGGCGCCGCGCACCGGGCGGTTCCCGGTGTCCGTCCAGGACATCAGCGGCGACCGGCCCGCACCTCGGCGCCCGGAACGAGAAACCGCCTGGGACCACGGCCCCGGCCGCCCCTCCCCTGGGAGCCTGCTCCCAGTCCCCGCTCACCCCTGCTCCCGACCCCGAGGCGCCCACCGCGCTGACACAATGACGGCCACGACGGACAAGCCGCAGCTCAGCAGGCCGCCGCGGCGATCCACGGGGAAGGGCACGGGGGACATGAAGGTGCACGCGGACGACCGCGAGCAGGTCCGCGGGACCGGCGGCGGCGCGGGCCCGCGCCGCCGGGGCTCCGGACCGTGGAGCCGGCACGACGGGCTCGTCGCCGCCGGCGCCGCCGCCGTCGACCTCGTCGGATTCACCGTCACCAGCCAGATGAACCAGGGCCACGTCCCGGTGGCCGGCTGTCTCGTCGTGGTCGCCTCCTCCCTGCTGCTGCTCGTCCGCCGCCGCGCACCGTTGTGCGCCCTGGCCGGAGTCCTGGCGACGAACCTGTCGCTCAACTGGTTCAGCGCCGTCGGCCAGCACTACGGCGCCGCCACCGTCGTCGCGCTCTTCACCGTCGTACGCCGGCGCCGGGCGGCCGTCGCGGCCGCCGCCGTCGCGGGCTGCGTCGCGGTGCTCCAGTTCGTACACCCGGCACTGCCCGCGCCCTCGCTGCTCGAACTCGCCGCCAACGCCTCGTCCGCGCTGTTCGTGTCCGGTGCCGCCGTCGCCGTCGACCGCTGGCAGCGGAACGCGGAGAACCACCGGCGGCTCCTCGCCGACCGGGCCGTCGCCGACGAACGGCGCCGCATCGCCCGCGAACTGCACGACATCGTCGCCCATCACCTCACCACCATGCAGCTGCTGGCCGGCGGCGCCCGCGCCAACCTCGACCGGTCACCGGAGACCGCCCGCGACGCCCTCGTCACCCTGGAAGGCTCCGGCCGCACCGCCCTGCGCGAAATGCGCCACCTGCTCGACGTGCTGCGTGCCGGCGACGAGAACGACGACGAGCGCGAGGCCACCGCGCCGCAACCCGGCATCGACGACCTCGACCGCATCGTCGAGGACAGCCGCCGCGCGGGTCTGCCGACCACCCTCACCACCGACGGCGACCCGCGGACCCTGCCGTCCAGCGTCTCCCTCGCCGTCTTCCGCATCGTCCAGGAAGCCCTCACCAACGCGCGCAAGCACGCGGGCCGGGGCACGAAGGTGGCCGTCCGCCTCACCTGCGCTCCCGACGAGGTGCGCGTCAGCGTCGCCGACGACGGCCCGGTGCCCGACCACCGCCACGCCGCACGCGCCCCCGGCTACGGCCTCCTGGGCATGCGCGAACGGGTCGCCCTGCACGGCGGCACCCTGCACGCCGGCCCCGGGGACGGCGGTTTCACCGTCCGCGCCAGCCTGCCCCTGCCCGACCACGATCACGACCAGCAGGCGTACACGTGACCCCACCCGTCAGGATCCTCATCGCCGACGACCAGGCCCTCGTCCGCCACGGCCTCGCCCTGATGCTCGCCCCGGAACCGGACTTCCAGGTCGTCGCCGAAGCCGCGGACGGCGCCGAGGCGGTACGCCTGGCCCACGAGCACCGGCCCGACGTGGTCATCATGGACATCCGCATGCCCGTCCTCGACGGCATCGCCGCCACCGCGCGCCTCGCCGCGGAACAGCCCGGCTGCCGCGTCCTCGCCCTGAGCACCTTCGACATGGACGAGCACGTCGTCGCCGCCCTGCGCGCCGGGGCCTGCGGCTTCCTGCCCAAGGACATCTCGCCCGAGGAACTCGTCGCCGCCCTGCGGGTGGTCCGCGACGGTGAGGCGATCCTCGCGCCCAGGCTCCTCACCCGTCTCATCTCCAGGCACGTCACCGCCGCCGAGCACCACGCAACACCCCCGGCGCCCTCCGGCACCGACGGACTCACACCGCGCGAGCGGGAGGTGTGGCGGCTGATCGCCACCGGCCTGGACAACACGGAGATCGCCGGCCGGCTCGGCGTCAGCGCCTCCACGGTGAAGAACCACATCACCGGCCTCTTCGCCAAGCTCTCCGTCCGCGACCGCGCCCAGGCGGTCATCGCCGCGTACGAGACGGGCCTGGTGACGGCTCGCCGGGCGCCGGACGGGCCTCAGGGCCCGTCCTAGGCGCCGGACGCGCGGGCGCGCAGCATCGGGGCGCGGGCGTGGGCCTTCTGGAGGCCCGGGCGGAAGATCATGATGATCAGCCGGGCGCCCGGTGCGGTGAGCGGCTGGGCGGCGCAGATCGTGACGTGGCCGCGGCCCAGGAGGGCGTGGTGGATGGGGCGTTCGTCGCCGTCCGGGTGGATGTGCGCGCCGCCCGCCTCCCACAGCGGGCCCAGCTCCGGGTCGGCCCGGACCTCCCGCTCGATCCGCGCCAGCGTCTCGTCGTCGCGGCGCGCGGCGATCGCCGCGTGCAGCTGGGGCAGGATCAGCGGGGCCCAGCCGTGCCGCCAGTCGATGAGGGTGGTGTCGCGGGCCTCCTTGTCGAGGAGCATCCAGCGCATGGTGTTCGCCGGGGCCCGGCCGCCCGGGTACATGTCGGCGAAGTGCCGGTTGTGCGCGAGGAGGTTCCAGGAGGCGTCGGTGACGTACGCCATGTGGGAGATGCCGTCCACGGCCTCCTGCCACACCCCGGGCACCTCCAGGCCGGAGGAGGCGTGCAGCGGCCCGGGCGGGTCGCCGATCCCCGCGTACCGGCACAGCGACACCCACTCCTGCTCGTTCAGGCCGAAGAGGCGGGCGACCTGGCGGAGGTAGTCGGCGGGCGGGTTCGGGTAGCGGCCGGTCTCCAGGCGGTTGTACGTGTCGACCGCGCGCAGCGTCAGCTCGTCGACCTGCTGCTGCGAGAGGCCGCGGGCGCGCCGGCCGCGGCCGGTCGGCCGGGAGAGGCCGTGCGCCTCGGGGGCGATCAGCTCGCGGCGCTCCTTGAGGAGGGCCCGTAGTGCCGTCTTGTTCACCACACCCCCTGTGCCTGTGCGTGTACGTTGCGCTTTGTGCCCTGTCCTGATTTTCCCGTGTGCGAATTCGTAGGAAAAACGGCTCGTAGATATTAAACCGTTCAACGTTCATGCTGGCGGTGCCTCGCGCTGACCTGCGAGGATCCCACGGACGACCGGACGGCAACCCCCCGAGCCGTTCGGTTTCCAGTCGGCCCGGGCGGCTCCCCCGTACGCCCGGGCCGACTTATTTTCGGCCGTTCCCGGCCCTCCTCGGCCACGGCCGGGCGCACGCCCCCTGGTCACTCCCGGCTCCCGGGAGCACTCTGATGACGAGTCCGACGACGAGCCCGGTGACGGGTCCGACGACGAGTCCGGCGACAGGTCCGGCGAGGCGGGAGGGGTGGCGTGGGCATGGCTTCTCGGGCGGCGGGTTTCGTGTCCGGACGGGTCTGCCTCGACCTCGCCGCCGAACCCCTCGACCGGCCCGAGACCCTCGCCCGCTTCCTGCGCACCGCCGGCCTCGTCCCGCCCGCCGTCCGCCTGCGCGCCCTCGACAACCGCTGGCTGCGCGCCTTCCGCGAACTGCGCGACTGCGTCGCCGACCTGGTCACCGCCCAGGTCGAGGGCCGCCCGGTCCGGCCCGCCGCACTGGAGCTGCTCAACGCGCTCGCCGCCGCGGCCGCGCCGCCCGCGCCCCGCGCCGTACCCACCCGTTCCGGCCGTCTCGTCCGCACCCTCAGCCGCGAACCCGACTGCCGCGCCCTGCTCGCCGCCGTCGCCCGCGACGCCGTCGACCTGCTCACCGACCCGGCCGCCCGGGCCCTGCTGCGCCGCTGCGAGGGCCCCGGCTGCCGCCGCTGCTACCTCGACACCTCGCGCGGCAGGCGCCGCCGCTGGTGCTCCAGCGAGGCGTGCGGCAACCGCGCCCGGGTCGCCCGGCACCGCGCCGCCCGTCTCGGGGACTGACCCGCGCGGCGGGCGGCCCGCCGAGAAGGGGCCCGCCCCTGACATATCGCCCCTGGGTGGCGTACGCTCGACGGCTGCCCAGTGCACGTCAGAAGGGGGCCCGAGGTGGCCGCGCAGGAAGCCGTCGACACGGTCAGAGACCGTGAGATCGGTGTCGAACAGGAACATCTGGATCAGGTCTACCGCCGCCTCGAGGAGAAGATCCACGAGGCCGAGTTCCTGATGACCGACGCCGCCAAGCGCGGCCAGGTCGGCACGCCCGGCGCCCTCGCCGAGCGCGACGCCCAGGTCTTCCGGGCCGGCATCCACCTCAACCGGCTCAACAACGAGTTCGAGGACTTCCTCTTCGGCCGGATCGACCTGCTCCACGGCAAGGACGGCAAGAAGGGCCCCGACGGCGCCTACACCTCCGTCGAGCCCGCCGACGACGCCGTGCGCCCCGACAACACCGCCGACATCGGCGAGACCCTGCACATCGGCCGCCTCGGCGTCCTCGACTCCGACTACGCCCCGCTCGTCATCGACTGGCGCGCCCCCGCCGCCGCCCCCTTCTACCGCTCGACGCCCGTGGACCCGGGCCGGGTGGTACGGCGCCGGGTCATCCGCTCCAAGGGCCGCAAGGTCCTCGGCGTCGAGGACGACCTGATGCGCCCCGAGCTGAAGGCCACGCTCGACGGGAGCGACCTGCCGGTCATCGGCGACGGCGCCCTCATGGCCGCGCTCGGCCGGGCCCGCAGCCACACCATGCGGGACATCGTCTCCAGCATCCAGGCCGAGCAGGACCTGGTCATCCGGGCGCCCGCCGCCTCCGTCACGTACGTCGAGGGCGGGCCGGGCACCGGCAAGACCGCCGTCGCCCTGCACCGCGCCGCCTACCTGCTCTACCAGGACCGGCGCCGCTACGCGGGCGGCATCCTGATCGTCTCGCCGACCCCGCTGCTCGTCTCGTACACCGAGGGCGTGCTGCCCTCGCTCGGCGAGGAGGGCCAGGTCGCCATCCGCGCGCTCGGCTCGCTGGTCGACGGCGCCGAGGCCGACGCGTACGACGAGCCCGCCGTCGCCCGGATCAAGGGCTCGTCGCGGATGCTCGCCGTCCTGCGCAAGGCCGCCCGCGGCGCCCTGGAGACGCCCGCGCCCAAGGCCCGGCCGGCCTCCCCGGCCTCCGACGGCGGGCAGCTCGCCTTCGGGGACGCCGAGGACGAGGCCCCCGAGGCACCGGCCCCGGCCGGCACGCCCACGCTGCTCCGCGTCGTCGCCTTCGGCCGCCGCCTGGAGCTGGAGGCCGACGAGCTCAGGCGCATCCGGCACAACGTGCTCGGCGGCACCGCGCCCGTCAACCTGCTGCGTCCGCGCGCCCGCCGGCTGCTCCTCGACGCGCTGTACGCCAAGTCCGGCGCCGCCGGCCGGCACAGCGACCCCGAGCTCGCCGCCGAGCTGCGCTCCTCCTTCGACGAGGACGTGTCCACCGAGGACTCCTTCCTCGGCTTCCTCGACGCCTGGTGGCCCGAGCTCACCCCGCGAGGGGTGCTCGACGCCATGGCCGACGAGAAGCGGCTCGGCCGCTGGGCGCGCCGGGTGCTCAACCCGGGCGAGGTGCGCCGCCTCGCGCGCTCGCTGCGCCGCCCCGGCCTGTCCGTGCACGACGTGGCGCTGCTCGACGAGCTGGCCACGCTCCTCGGCACGCCGGCCCGGCCGCGCAAGAAGCGCGAGTACGACCCGCTGGACCAGCTCACCGGCCTGGAGGAGCTGATGCCGGTACGGGAGGAGACGCAGCGCGAGCGGGCCGAGCGGCTCGCGGCCGAGCGCACCGAGTACGCCCACGTCATCGTCGACGAGGCCCAGGACCTCACGCCCATGCAGTGGCGCATGGTCGGCCGCCGCGGCCGGCACGCCACCTGGACGGTCGTCGGCGACCCGGCCCAGTCCTCCTGGTCCGACCCGGACGAGGCCGCGGCCTCGCGCGACGAGGCCCTCGGCACCCGGCCGCGCCGCCGCTTCGAGCTCACCGTGAACTACCGCAACCCGGCCGAGATCGCCGAGCTCGCCGCCAGGGTGCTCGCGCTCGCGATGCCCGGCAAGGAGGCGCCGAAGGCGGTGCGCTCCACGGGCGTCGAGCCCCGCTTCGTACCCGTGGCGGAGAAGGGCGAGCTGGCCGAAACCGTGCGGTCGGAGGCGGAGCGGCTGCTCGGCGAGGTCGACGGCACGGTCGGCGTGGTCGTCGCCATGGACCGGCGCAGGGAGGCGGCCGGCTGGCTCGCCGGCCTCGGCGACCGGGTGGTGGCGCTCGGCTCGCTGGAGGCGAAGGGCCTGGAGTACGACGCCACGGTGGTCGTCTCGCCCGCGGAGATCGCGGACGAGTCGCCGGCCGGCCTGCGGGTGCTCTACGTGGCCCTCACCCGGTCGACGCAGGCGCTGACGGTCATCTCGGGCGCCCGGGACCTGCCGGACGCGGACGGTGTGCCGGACCTCCTGCGGGACTGATTTCAAGTCATCCCGCGCCGGAGGAATCGCGTTCGCGGGTGGTTTGTTAGCCTTGTCGTGACACCGGCTCGATCCAAGCCCCCGGGCCCAACCTTCGTCCCTTAGAGGGACCACTTGCCGCGAGGCGAGCATGGCGGGTCGGTGTCATCTGCTTGCAGAGGTCCTCGTCGCCTTCGGGTGGCGGGGACCTCTTCCGTTTCCCGGGCGGCTTCCCGGCTTCCGGGGGTCGCTTACCGGGGCGGCCCTTCTGTTTCCCTGCCGTCTCTCGTATGGTGGAAACTACTTTCCGAAAACGAAAAGACCGTATTACCTGCTACCGGCAGGTAGGTGCGACGATCGGAGGGCGCCGCCGGGCAACCAGCCGGGCCGGCGTAGCAACGAAGCTAGGGAAAGAGGAACACGGCCATGGCAACGGCGCCCAGCGTCTCGTACTCGATGACGGTCCGGCTCGAGGTGCCCGCGAGCGGCACCGCGGTCTCCCAGCTCACCACGGCGGTCGAGTCCCACGGCGGTTCCGTCACCGGTCTCGACGTCACCGCCTCCGGTCACGAGAAGCTGCGCATCGACGTCACCATCGCCGCGACCTCCACCGCGCACGCCGAGGAGATCGTCGAGCAGCTGCGCGGCATCGAGGGCGTCGTCCTGGGCAAGGTCTCGGACCGTACGTTCCTGATGCACCTCGGCGGCAAGATCGAGATGGCGTCCAAGCACCCCATCCGCAACCGTGACGACCTGTCCATGATCTACACCCCCGGTGTGGCCCGGGTGTGCATGGCCATCGCCGAGAACCCCGAGGACGCCCGCCGCCTCACCATCAAGCGCAACTCCGTCGCAGTCGTGACGGACGGCTCCGCCGTCCTCGGCCTCGGCAACATCGGCCCCAAGGCCGCCCTGCCCGTCATGGAGGGCAAGGCGGCCCTCTTCAAGCGCTTCGCCGGCATCGACGCCTGGCCGATCTGCCTGGACACCCAGGACACCGACGCCATCGTCGAGATCGTCAAGGCCATCGCCCCCGGCTTCGCGGGCATCAACCTGGAGGACATCTCCGCGCCCCGCTGCTTCGAGATCGAGGCCCGGCTGCGCGAGGCCCTCGACATCCCGGTCTTCCACGACGACCAGCACGGCACCGCGATCGTCGTGCTCGCCGCGCTGACCAACGCGCTGCGCGTGGTCGGCAAGGGCATCGGGGACGTACGGGTCGTCATGTCCGGTGCGGGCGCCGCCGGTACGGCCATCCTGAAGCTGCTCATCGCGGCCGGCGTGAAGCACGCCGTCGTCGCCGACATCCACGGCGTCGTGCACGCGGGCCGCGAGGACCTGGTGGACGCCGCGGCCGGCACGCCGCTGCGCTGGATCGCCGACAACACCAACCCCGAGGGCGTCACCGGCACCCTCAAGGAGGCCGTCGTCGGCGCCGACGTCTTCATCGGCGTCTCCGCCCCGAACGTGCTCGGCGGCGAGGACGTGGCCGCGATGGCCGACGGCGCGATCGTGTTCGCGCTCGCGAACCCGGACCCCGAGGTGGACCCGGCGATCGCCCGCCAGACGGCCGCCGTCGTCGCCACGGGCCGCTCGGACTTCCCGAACCAGATCAACAACGTGCTGGTCTTCCCGGGCGTCTTCCGCGGTCTGCTCGACGCCCAGTCCCGCACGGTGAACACCGACATGATGCTGGCCGCGGCCACCGCGCTCGCCGACGTCGTCACCGAGGACGAGCTGAACCCGAACTACATCATCCCGTCGGTCTTCAACGACAAGGTCGCCGGCGCCGTCGCCGGCGCGGTCCGCAACGCGGCCAAGGCGGCGGGCGCCGGCGCGAACAACGGCGTCAACGGAGTCTGAGTCTCCCCGGGGTGCGGTGCCGCCGAGCGTGTCGCGGGTCGCCGCACCCCAAACCCGCCTTTAGGGTGGTAGTTCGGCTCCGCACCGTCCGCGCGGAGTCGACGCAACGTCACCAGTGCGGGGCCCTGGCGCTTTTCGTGTGACCCCGGAGGGTGCCGGATTGGCGTTCCCGCCGCTGGTGGGGGCAGGATGCGGTCTGGGCGCGAGGGTCCGGCACCAGACCCGGGTCCGGGGAGTGTCCGAGGGCCCTGGCAGCATCGGCTTCGCAGTGCCCATCATGCGGCCCCGCCGCGTGGCCCGCCTCACAGGCAACCCGCCTCACAGGCAAGAAGAAACACGGGAGTAAAGAAATGAACCGCAGTGAGCTGGTGGCCGCCCTGGCCGACCGCGCCGAGGTGACCCGCAAGGACGCCGACGCCGTGCTGGCCGCCTTCGCCGAGATCGCCGGCGAGATCGTCGCCAAGGGCGACGAGAAGGTCACCATCCCCGGCTTCCTGACCTTCGAGCGCACCCACCGTGCCGCTCGCACCGCGCGCAACCCGCAGACCGGCGACCCGATCAACATCCCGGCCGGCTACAGCGTGAAGGTCTCCGCGGGCTCCAAGCTCAAGGAAGCCGCCAAGGGCAAGTAAGGCCTGTAGGCAGCGCGCCGAGGCCGTAGAGGCGGCCTGAGGCAAGCAGAAGGGCGGCCACCCTGTCAGGGGGTGGCCGCCCTTTCGTTCGTCCGTCTGCGGGCCCTGGGGCCCGTCCGGCGGACGAGGGTCGGAAAGGCCCTAGACGAGCGCGCTGCCCGGCAGCTCGACCTTGGCGCCCAGCTCGACGAGCTTCTCCATGAAGTTCTCGTAGCCGCGGTTGATCAGGTCGATGCCGTGCACCCGGCTGGTGCCCTGGGCGGCGAGGGCCGCGATCAGGTACGAGAAGCCGCCGCGCAGGTCCGGGATGACCAGGTCGGCGCCCTGCAGCTTGGTCGGGCCGCTGACGACCGCCGAGTGCAGGAAGTTGCGCTGGCCGAAGCGGCAGGCGGAACCGCCCAGGCACTCGCGGTACAGCTGGATGTGGGCACCCATCTGGTTCAGCGCCGAGGTGAAGCCGAGCCGCGACTCGTACACCGTCTCGTGCACGATGGACAGGCCGGACGCCTGGGTCAGCGCCACCACCAGCGGCTGCTGCCAGTCGGTCTGGAAGCCGGGGTGCACGTCGGTCTCCAGGGCGATCGCGTTGAGCGAGCCGCCCGGGTGCCAGAAGCGGATGCCCTCGTCGTCGATCTCGAAGGCGCCGCCGACCTTCCGGTACGTGTTGAGGAAGGTCATCATCGAGCGCTGCTGCGCGCCGCGGACGTAGATGTCACCCTCGGTCGCGAGCGCCGCCGACGCCCAGGAGGCCGCCTCCAGGCGGTCGGAGAGGGCGTGGTGGTTGTAGCCGCCGAGCTTGTCGACACCGGTGATCCGGATGGTCCGGTCGGTGTCGATGGCGATGATCGCGCCCATCTTCTGCAGCACGCAGATGAGGTCCTCGATCTCCGGCTCCACGGCCGCGTTCGACAGCTCGGTGACGCCCTCGGCGAGGACGGCGGTGAGCAGCACCTGCTCGGTGGCGCCGACGGAGGGGTACGGGAGGGCGATCTTGGTGCCGCGCAGCCGCTGCGGGGCCTCCAGGTACTGCCCGTCCGCGCGCTTCTCGATCGTCGCGCCGAACTTGCGCAGCACGTCGAAGTGGAAGTCGATCGGCCGGCCGCCGATGTCGCAGCCGCCCAGGCCCGGGATGAAGGCGTGGCCGAGGCGGTGCAGCAGCGGGCCGCAGAAGAGGATCGGGATCCGGGAGGAGCCGGCGTGGGCGTCGATGTCGGCCACGTTGGCGGACTCGACGTGCGTCGGGTCCATGATCAGCTCGCCCGGCTCCTCGCCCGGGCGGACCGTCACGCCGTGCAGCTGGAGCAGTCCGCGGACCACCCGGACGTCACGGATGTCGGGCACATTGCGCAGTCGGCTCGGCTCGCTGCCGAGCAGGGCGGCGACCATCGCCTTTGGCACGAGGTTCTTCGCGCCGCGAACGCGGATCTCGCCCTCCAGCGGGGTTCCGCCGTGGACAAGCAGGACATCGTCTGTGCCGGTCATGGATCTCGCGTTCCGGGTCGTCGGTCGGGTGGCCAGAGAAAAGGGTAAGGGGCGATCAGACCCCGATTGTGTGGCCGAGGGGGCGCCGTGAACGTAATGAATTCGGCACAACACCCTCCGTCTCCGTGATCTTGCGGAGCGTCACCGTCCACTTGTGCCCCGCCGGCCCCCGGGGGCCGGGCCGGGCCGTGACGGCGCACGCCTACCCCCGACCCGGCCGGACAACCCCCGCGATCGCCGAAGATGCGGGATCATGTGTCGCATGACCGAGGTGTCCTCGCTCACAGGCCGGCTGCTCGTCGCGACGCCCGCCCTGGCGGATCCCAACTTCGACCGCACGGTGGTGCTGCTGCTCGACCACGACGACGAGGGCTCCCTCGGCGTGGTCCTCAACCGCCCGACGCCCGTCACGGTCGGCGACATCCTCGCCCCCTGGGCCGCGCTCGCCGGCGAGCCCGGCGTCGTCTTCCAGGGCGGCCCCGTCTCGCTCGACGCCGCCCTCGGCATCGCCGTCATCCCCGGCGACGAGGGCCCCCTCGGCTGGCGGCGGGTGCACGGCGCGATCGGCCTGGTCGACCTGGAGACCCCGCCCGAGCTGCTCGGTCCCGCCATCGGTGCCCTGCGCATCTTCGCCGGCTACGCGGGCTGGGGCCCCGGCCAGCTGGAGACCGAGCTGCGCGACGGCGCCTGGTACGTGGTCGAGTCCGAGCCCGGCGACGTCTCCTCGCCCCGCCCTGACACCCTCTGGCGCCAGGTCCTGCGCCGCCAGCGCGGCGAGCTCGCGATGGTCGCGACGTACCCGGACGACCCGTCGCTCAACTGAGGCCCCGCGCTTTCAGTACCCTGGGCCTCATGAGCACTCTCGAGCCCGAGCGCGGGGCAGGTACGGGAACCCTCGTCGAGCCGACGCCGCAGGTTTCCAGTGGTGACGGCGACCACGAGCGCTACGCCCACTACGTCCAGAAGGACAAGATCATGGCGAGTGCCCTCGACGGCACTCCCGTGGTGGCACTGTGCGGCAAGGTCTGGGTACCGGGCCGCGACCCGAAGAAGTACCCCGTGTGCCCGATGTGCAAGGAGATCTACGAGTCCATGGGCTCCGGCGGGGACAAGGACAAGGGCGGCAAGGGCGACAAGTAGTCCGGCGGCTGCCCGGGCCGCCTCGCCGCGGTCCGGGGACGGCCCTCGTCCGGTGTGCTTCGGCGCGCCGGGCGGGGGCCGTTTCGCGTCAGGTGGTCCAGACCTCTTGTGGGCGGGGTGGTCCGCCCCTAGCCTCACGCGGGTGCCTTCCGAACCGGACCTGATCCCCGCGCCCCTACGCGTCGAGGGCCCGTACCGCTGCGGCTTCGCCCTCGACCGGCGGACCACGCTCAGCGCCGCGCCCGGGACCGAGACCACCGAACGCTGGCTGCGCGCGGTGCTCGGCGCCGCCTTCGCGCTGCCACTGCGCGACGCGCCCGGCGAGAACGCGACGAACAGCATCCGACTGCGCGTCGACGACAGCCTCGCCACCGAGGCGTACCGGCTCGACGTCCTGGCCCACCAGGTCGTCGAGATCACCGGCGGCGGCCCGGCCGGGGTCTTCTGGGGCGCGCAGACGCTCCGTCAACTCCTCGGTCCGGACGCCTTCCGCAAGGCGCCCGTCAGGACGCGGCCCGTCACCGCCCTGACGGCGCAGACGATCGAGGACGAACCCCGCTTCGCCTGGCGCGGCCTCCTCCTCGACGTCGCCCGCCACTTCATGCCCAAGGACGACGTCCTCCGGCAGCTCGACCTCATGGCCGCGCACAAGCTGAACGTCCTGCACCTCCACCTGACCGACGACCAGGGCTGGCGCGTCGAGATCAAGCGCCACCCGCGCCTCACCGAGGTCGGGTCGTGGCGGGCGCGCAGCAAGTGGGGGCACCGGGCGTCACCGCTGTGGGACGACACGCCGCACGGCGGCTACTACACGCAGGACGACATCCGCGAGATCGTCGCCTACGCCGCCGACCGGCATATCTCTGTCGTCCCCGAGATCGACCTGCCGGGACACGCGCAGGCCGTCATCGCCGCGTACCCGGAACTGGGCAACACCGACGTCATCGACACCACCGCCCTCTCCGTCTGGGACACCTGGGGGGTCAATCCGAACGTACTCGCCCCCACTGACAACGTGATCCGCTTCTTCGAGGGCGTCTTCGAGGAGGTGCTCGACCTCTTCCCGTCGACCTTCGTCCACGTCGGCGGCGACGAGTGCCCCAAGGACCAGTGGCGGGCCTCCCCGGCCGCCCAGGCCCGGATCAAGCAGCTCGGCGTCGGCGACGAGGACGGCCTGCAGTCGTGGTTCATCCGCCACTTCGACCGCTGGCTCGCGGCGCGCGGCCGCCGGCTCGTCGGCTGGGACGAGATCCTGGAGGGCGGCCTGGCGGAGGGCGCCACGGTGTCCTCCTGGCGCGGGTACGCGGGCGGGGTCACCGCCGCCGAGGCGGGCCACGACGTCGTGATGTGCCCCGAGCAGCACGTGTACCTGGACCACCGTCAGGCGCCCGGCGAGGACGAGCCGATGCCCATCGGATACGTACGGACCCTCGCCGACGTCTACCGCTTCGAGCCCGTGCCGCCCGGCCTCGCCCCCGAGGCCGCCGCCCACGTCATCGGCACCCAGGCCAACGTGTGGACCGAGGTGATGGAGAACCGGTCCCGCGTCGACTACCAGACCTATCCGCGGCTCGCCGCCTTCGCCGAGGTCGCCTGGTCCCGGCTGCCCGCGCCCGAGGCGCGCGACCTGGCCGGATTCGAGCGCCGGATGGACGCCCACTACCGGCGCCTGGACGCCCTCGGCGTCGACTACCGCCCGCCCGCCGGACCCCACCCCTGGCAGCGCCGGCCCGGCGTCCTCGGCCGCCCGCTCGACGGGGCGCCCCCGAAGGTGTGAGGGAGCGCGGAAGCGCAAGAGGCGCGCGTGTGAGGTACCTATCGCCCCTGGTTCACCCACACGCGGCAAAAGGGAAGTTACCTTCGCTCACGGGAGTTCCCCTCGCGTCCCGGACGGAACCGTCCTTCGCGGACCCTCGCGACGTACGGCTCGGAAGATGTGCCAGAGTTGCCACGTCCGGGCGGTGAGCACGTACGGTACGCCCACACAGGCGTGACAGCCGGGACAGTCGGGGATCTCCGGGGACACCGGGAAGGGGCAGCGGGTTGACCACGCACGCACCACAGACGGCACCAGACGCGGCGCGGTCCGTGACGCCTTCCGTGACGCTGCCGGCCTCGCTCGACGAGGCCGTGGCGGCGCTCACGGCCATGCCGGCCGCCGTTCCCGTGGCCGGCGGCACCGACCTCATGGCCGCCGTCAACCGCGGCCAGCTGCGCCCCGCCGGCCTGGTCGGCCTCGGCCGGATCAACGAGATCCGCGGCTGGCAGTACCAGGACGGCCACGCGCTGCTCGGCGCCGGCCTCACCCACGCCCGGATGGGCCGCCCCGACTTCGCGGCCCTCATCCCCGCCCTGGCCGCCGCCTCGCGCGTCGCCGGCCCGCCGCAGATCCGCAACGCCGGCACCCTCGGCGGCAACGTCGTCTCCGCCGCGCCCACCGGCGACTCCCTGCCCGTGCTCGCCGCCCTGGAGGCCGACCTGGTCGTCGTCGGTCCGCTCGGCAGCCGCGAGCTGCCCGTGAGCCATCTGCTCGCCGGGCGGGACATGCTCGCCCCCGGCGAGCTGGTCGCCTTCGTCCGGGTGCCGCTGCTGCACGCCCCGCAGGTCTTCCTCAAGGCCACCGGCCGCACCGGCCCGGCCCGCGCCACCGCCTCCGTCGCCGTCGTCCTCGATCCGGCGCGCCGCGGGGTGCGCTGCGCGGTGGGCGCGATCGCGCCGATGCCGCTGCGGCCGCTGGAGGCCGAGCAGTGGATCGCCTCCCTGGTCGACTGGGACGGCGAGCGGGGCCTGGCCCCGGAGGCGCTGACCGCGTTCGGCGAGTACGTGGGCGCCGCCTGCGTTCCGGACCCGCCGGGCGACGAGTCGTTGCCCCCGGGCGTACTGCACCTGCGGCGCACGGTCGCCGCGCTGGCCCGACGGGCACTGGGGAGGGCGCTGTCGTGAGCGACGCACACGAGGACCGTACGGGGCAGGCGGGCGGCTGGGAGCCGATCCCGCAGAGCGAGGGGTACGACGGCGACGCCACGGCCTTCGTGCAGCTGCCGCCCGACTTCATGCTGGACGGCGTCCCGCTGGAGGCGCCCGGGCACGGGTACGTGCCGCCGCTCATCACGCCGCTGACGCCGCTGGCGCCGGAGGAGAGGCCCGCCTGGCCGGGGCCGTCCGTCGAGACCCCGACGGCCTCCTGGACCATCCCGACGATCGAGGACGGCGCGGAGGCGCTGGAGGACTCGGGCGAGTACACGACCTCGCGCCTCGCGCAGTACACGGGCGACGCCCCGGCCACGCTGCCGGGGGGCGCGCCGGCGCCGTGGGCGGTGCAGGAGCCGGAGCCCGCGCCCGTACCCGTATCCGAGCCCGCGCCTGAGCACGTGCCCGTGCCCGTGCAGGAAGCCGTGGAGCCGGAACCCGTCCGGGAGCAGGAGCAGGAGCCCGTGGCGGTGCCCGAGCCGGCACAGGAGCCGGAGCCCGTCCCGGCGGGGGAGCCCGCGCCCGCTCCCGCGTCCGCCTTCGCGCCGGAGGACTTCGCTCCTGACAGCACGGTCGACAGCGACGAGCACCCGCACATCTCCTACGTGCTGCGCGTGAACGGCGCCGACCGCCCCGTCACCGAGTCGTGGATCGGCGAGTCGCTGCTCTACGTGCTGCGCGAGCGGCTGGGCCTCGCCGGGGCCAAGGACGGCTGTTCGCAGGGTGAGTGCGGCGCGTGCAACGTGCAGGTCGACGGCCGGCTCGTGGCCTCCTGCCTGGTGCCGGCGGCGACCGCGGCCGGAAGCGAGGTGCGGACGGTCGAGGGCCTGGCCGTGGACGGCGAGCCGTCCGACGTGCAGAAGGCGCTGGCGAAGTGCGGGGTGCAGTGCGGCTTCTGCATTCCCGGCATGGCCATGACCGTCCACGACCTCCTTGAAGGCAACCACGCCCCGACCGAGCTGGAGACCAGGCAGGCGCTGTGCGGCAACCTGTGCCGCTGCTCCGGCTACCGGGGTGTCCTCGACGCCGTCCGCGAGGTCGTCACCGCGCGCGGGGCCGAGGCCGCCGAGGGCGACGAGCCGGAGCTGTCGCTGTTCGGCGACGATGCCGGCGCCCGTATCCCGCACCAGATCCCCCACCCGCATGACGGAGGCATCGCGTGACCAGCGACCCGACGACGACGGAAGCGGCGGATTCCGGCCAGGTTCCCGGCCTGGTTCCCGGCCTCGACGGTCTGGGCATCGGCGTGTCGCTCCCGCAGGCCGACGCGCGCGCGAAGACCGAGGGAACCTACCCGTACGCCGCCGACCTGTGGGCCGAGGGCCTCCTGTGGGCCGCGATCCTTCGCTCCCCGCACCCGCACGCCCGGATCCTGTCGATCGACACGTCGGCAGCGGCCGAGCTGCCCGGGGTACGGGCCGTGGTCACCCACGCCGACCTGCCCGGCGCCGCCACGTACGGCCGCCAGGTCGCCGACCGCCCGGTCTTCGCCGCCGACCTGGTCCGCCACCACGGCGAGGCCATCGCCGCCGTCGCCGCCGACCACCCGGACACGGCGCGCCTCGCGGCCGCCGCCATCGCGGTCGAGTACGAGATCCTGGAGCCGGTCACCGACCCCGAGAAGGCGTTCGCCGCGCCGCCGCTGCACCCCGACGGCAACCTGATCCGGCACATCCCGCTCCGCTTCGGCGACCCCGACGCGACCGGCGAGGTCGTCGTCGAGGGCCTGTACCGGATCGGCCGGCAGGACACCGCCCCCGTCGGCGCCGAGGCCGCGCTCGCCGTGCCGCGCCCCGACGGCGGCGTCGAGCTCTACACCGCCTCGACCGACCCGCACACCGACCGCGACCTGGCCGCCGCCTGCTTCGGCCTGCCGCCCGAGCAGGTCAAGGTCGTCGTGACCGGCGTCCCCGGCGCCACCGGCGACCGCGAGGACCCGGGCTTCCAGATCCCGCTCGGCCTGCTCGCCCTCCGCACCGGCTGCCCGGTCAAGCTCACCGCCACCCGCGAGGAGTCCTTCCTCGGCCACGCCCACCGCCACCCCACCCTGCTGCGCTACCGCCACCACGCGGACGCCGAGGGCCGGTTGGTGAAGGTCGAGGCGCAGATCCTGCTCGACGCCGGCGCGTACGCGGACTCCTCGGCCGAGTCGCTCGCCGCCGCCGTCTCCTTCGCCTGCGGCCCGTACGTCGTCCCGCACGCCTTCGTCGAGGGCTGGGCGATGCGCACCAACAACCCGCCGTCCGGCCATGTGCGGGGCGAGGGCGCGATGCAGGTGTGCGCGGCGTACGAGGCGCAGATGGACAAGCTGGCGGCCCGGATCGGGCTGGACCCGGCGGAACTGCGCATGCGCAACGTACTGGCCACCGGTGACATCCTGCCGACCGGCCAGACCGTCACCTGCCCGGCCCCGGTCGCCGAACTCCTCGCCGCCGTACGCGACTTCCCGCTCCCCGACCTCCCGATGGACTCCCCGGAGGAGGACTGGCTGCTGCCCGGCGGCCCGGACGGCGCGGGCGAGCCCGGCGCGGTGCGGCGGGGCGTCGGCTACGCCGTCGGCATGGTGCACATGCTGGGTGCCGAGGGCACCGACGAGGTCTCCACGGCCACCGTGCGGGTCCTCGACGGCGTCGCCACCGTGATCTGCGCGGCCGTCGACACCGGCTCCGGCTTCTCCACCCTCGCGCGCCAGATCGTCCAGGAGACCCTCGGCGTCGAGGAGGTCCACGTGGCCCCCGTCGACACCGACCAGCCCCCGGCCGGCCCGTCGACCCACGGCCGGCACACCTGGGTCTCGGGCGGCGCCGTCGAACGCGCCGCGAAGATGGTCCGCACGCAGCTTCTCCAGCCGCTGGCCCACAAGTTCGGCATGTCGACCGAGCTGCTCCAGATCAACGACGGCAAGATCACCTCGTACGACGGCGTGCTGTCCACGACGGTCGCCGAGGCCATGGCCGGCAAGGAACTCTGGGCCACCGCCCAGTGCCGCCCCCACCCCACCGAGCCGCTCGACGAGTCCGGCCAGGGCGACGCCTTCGTCGGCCTCGCCTTCTGCGCCATCCGCGCCGTCGTGGACGTCGACGTGGAGCTCGGCGCGGTCCGCGTCGTCGAGATGGCCGTCGCCCAGGACGTCGGCCGCATCCTCAACCCCGCCCAGCTCGCCACCCGTATCGAGGCCGGCGTCACCCAGGGCGTCGGCGCCGCCCTCACCGAGAACCTCCGCACCTCCCGCGGCCTCGTCCGCCACCCCGACCTGACGGGCTACGCCCTTCCGACCGCCCTGGACGCCCCCGACATCCGCATCGTGAAGCTGGTGGAGGAGCGCGACGTCGTGGCCCCGTTCGGCGCGAAGCCGGCGAGCGCCGTCCCGGTGGTGACCTCGCCGGCCGCGGTGGCCGCGGCGGTACGGGCGGCGACGGGACGGCCGGTGAACCGGCTGCCGATCAGGCCGCAGGCGGCGGTGGTGACTGGCTGAGACGCAACTCTTCCGTCCGCATGGTCAGTTGTGCTGACTACAGTTGACATCTGACGTGTCAACGGGGAGGCGGCAGTGGCGGAGCCGGTGGGGGACGGAAGCGAGACGGTCGGCGCGGCGCTGGCCGTCATGCCGCTGATCGGCGGGGCCGCAGGGGCCGCCGCGGCGGCCGCGGCCATGGCGTACGAAGTGACCGAGCTGGCCCGGCTCAAGAAGGACGTCGACGAGCTGCTCAAGGGCTTCAACGGGTCCGAGGCCGGCCCGGGCCGGATCGGCGAGGACTGGCTGGAGCAGGCCGCCCTCGCGGGGCCGGGCTTCCAGGAGGCCGACTTCCTCTTCTCCACGTACGACGTCGTGCGGCAGGAACTGGTCACGTTCTCCAAGGTCCTGGGGCTTCAGATGGAGAGCATGAAGATCGCGATCGATCTCGCGCAGACCGGATACGAGGACATCGACGACGACGTCCGCGCGCGGATGAGTGCGCTCAACACACAGATCACCGACCTGCAGCGGGACCAGAACGGCCCCGCCCCCGCCCCCGTCCCCGACCCCGACGCCACGCATGCGAAGGGCGAGGGCACGGCGGAGCGGCCCGCCGCGGGCGGCACGTCCACGCAGGGCTACTAGGACGACAGGGGGAAGAGTCGCATGGGGAGCACACCGAAGACGCCCGAACCGAAGTCGACCCCGCTCGACGGCCTGTCGAACGAGGAACTGCTCGCGATGCTCAAGCCCATCCAGCACGAGCGGGCCACGACGCTGGCGGCGAAGCTGGCCGCCGTCGGGACCAGGATCGAGCACATCGCCGACGCCCTCAAGCCGCGCGGCGGCACCGGTCTCGCCTGGTCGGGCGAGGGCGCGGAGGCGTTCCTGGAGTGGAAGAACGCCACCGCCAACGCCACGCTCCACCTCGCCGCCTACGCGAAGCTGGCCGGCGAATGCCTCTCCCGTTCGGCCGAGGCCATGGCCGTGGCGCGGAGCGGCGTCGACGACATCGCCACGACCAGCGCCTCGGCGAAGACGGACTACGCGACCGCCCAGAAGGCGCTGAACGCCGCCCGCCACGACCCCGGAGCCGGCAGGACCGAGGTCACCTCGGCTGCGGCGGACGTGAAGGCGGCGGCGGACGCGCGGGAGAAGGCGCGGATCGAGGCGCTGATGAAGCTGCGCTCGCTGGGGCAGACATACACGTTCGAGGGCCAGCGGGTGAACGGGGCGGAGAGGCCGGTGTTTCCGCCGCCGGCGGGGTATCTGGGCAAGGACTGGGTCGACCCGAATGCCTCTTACATCCAGATGCCCGGGACCTCGTCCCGGTCAAGCAGCACTCCGTCCACCAGCGCTCGCCGCACTGGTGACGTCATCGGCGGCCGTGCCGACGGCAGGAGTGACGGCGGTGACGTGCGCGAGTCCGACCAGCGGCCGGTCGGTTCGGTTGACCCGGCCGGCCCGGCGCGCCCTGATCCCGCCCGCGCTCTGCCCGGCCTACCCGCCGACGTACCCGCCGACCTGGGCATCGACTCGGTGGCCACGCTCCCCGACGCCCCGACCGTACCCACCACCCCGCCCGGCCCGGGCCCCGTGAGGCCCGAAGGGCCTTCGAACCCCGGCGGCAACCCGTTCCTCCCGCCCACGTTCACCCACGGCCCCGTGAGCGTCCCGCCGCAGCTGCCGATCACCGGCGGCACTGCGAAGCTGCCGTCCTTGCGCCCCGGGCCGCTCGGCCCCAAGGGGCCACTGATGCCACGGCTGCCCAACGAACAGGGCATCGTGGGCGGCCGCCCCGTACCGCCGTCGACCGGCGGCCGTCCCGCGACCGGCCTTCCGCGCGGCACCGTGGTCGGCAACGAGCGGCAGCAGCCGTACGGCCGTGGCGGCATGGGCGGAGCCATGGGCCCCCACGGCCCCGGTGGCGGCCCTGGCGGCGGCAACGGCTCGGCGGCCGGCCGACGGCTGGCCACGGAACAGGGCGGCGTGGTCGGCGGCAGGGCGCAGCAGACCGGCCGGGCCGGCAGCAGGCCATTCACCCCCGGCGGCACCGGACTCGTGCGCAACGACCGTGAAGACCGTAGCGACGAGCGCGCCGGTGAGCGTCCCGACTACCTTGTCGAGGACGAGGAGACCTGGCGCAAGGGCACGCGGCCCATCGTTCCCCCGGTCGTCGACTGACCCCGTAACAGAAGGACACGGAGACACAGATGCGAACCAGCAGCGAACGGGTCGTGCGGCGCGGCTCCCTCGGAGCGGCCGTGATGGCGCTGACGCTGCTGGGCATCGGTGCGACCCCGGCCCACGCCGAGTCCGTGCGCGAGATGCAGTGGCATCTCGATGCCATGAAGGCCGATGAGATGTGGCAGATCAGCAAGGGGGAGGGTGTCGTCGTCGCGGTCATCGACTCCGGCGTGGACGACACCATTCCCGACCTTCGCGGCCAGGTCCTCCCCGGGAAGGACTACTCGAAGCTGTCCGGGGACGAGAACAACGACTTTGACGATCACGGCACGGGCATGGCTGCCCTGATCGCCGGTACCGGGGCCCGGGGGCCGGAGCAAGGATCCTTCGGGCTCGCACCGAAGGCCAAGATCCTGCCGATCCGCATCGCGTACAGCCAGGAACGGTGGCAGGTAAAGGACCGGGTGAACGAGACCTTCTCGCAGGGCATGGCGACCGCTATCCGTTACGCGGCCGACTCCCAGGCCAAGATCATCAACATCTCGGTCGCCAACAGCGACAAGCCCGGACCCGAGCTCGCCGTCGCCGTTCGGTACGCGCTTTCCAAGAACAAGCTCGTCTTCGCGGGTGTGGGCAACAACGCGGACGAGGGAAACCCGGTCCTGTATCCCGCTGCCACCCCTGGGGCCGTCGGTGTCGGCGGCCTCAACAGGAAGGCCGCCTGGTGGCCCAAGTCGGAGACCGGACCACAGGTTGATCTCGCCGCACCGGCCGAGACCGTCGTACGGGCATGCTCCAAGGGCACGCAACTGTGCACCGGCAGCGGTACGAGCAACGCCACCGCCCTCGCCTCCGCCTCCGCCGCCCTCATCTGGGCCGAGCACCCCGACTGGACCAACAACCAGGTGCTGCGGGTCATGCTCAACACCGCGGGCAAGCCGGAGAACGGGAAGGCGCGGACCGACTACATCGGGTACGGCGCCATCCGGCCCCGGATCGCCCTGACCGACCCCGGTGACCCGGGCCCGGCCGACGTCTACCCGTTGCCGGATCTGGCGGCCGGGCAGGCGCCGTCGGCGTCGGCCTCTCCGGGCGCTTCGTCGCCGTCAGCCTCGTCCGTGCCGTCCGCGCCGTCCGCGAAGCCGTCCTCCGGGTCCCCGTCCGCCGCCTCCTCCACCGGCGGCGACACCGGATGGTGGGTCGCGCTGGGTGTCGGCGCTGCCCTTCTCGTCGGTGGAGCGGTGGTCGCGGTCGTCGTCCGCTCGCGTCGCGCCTGACGCCCTCGTCGGGCTCGTCGGCTTCCTGAGGTGCGTGAGAACGTTCGTCAGAACGTCGGCATCGCCACCACCTTGCCCTTGCTGATGAGGAACACGCGGTTCCCGGCCGCCGTCATCGCCCAGGGCCCGGAGTTCTCGCGTTCGTACGTCCAGACCCGGTCCTTGCGGGACCTGGAGAGGCCGGAGACACCGGCGGTCTCGAAGTCGCCCTCGATCACCCAGATGCAGTCGCCCTGGGAGACCGGGGGCTGCTGGGACGGGTAGGGGCTGTTCAGGGTGGCGATCCACAGTTCGTCGCGGGTGCCGTCCTTCTTGTAGCGGTAGGCGAGGCCTCCGTTCGTCGCCGTCAGGCCGTCCGGGTCGAGGGCCGGCGGCCCCCACTCGCCGTGGCTGTCCAGCGCCCAGAGCCGCTTGCCGGTGGTGAGGGTGCGGGCGGTGAGGGTGCGGCCGCCGAGGTAGACCGTGTCGTTCTCGACGGCCGGCTGGAGGGGCTGCGTCGACTGGGCCTTCAACTGCCAGGCCGTGCGGCCGGTCACCGTGTCCAGAACGGTGAAGTCGCCGCCCGTCCCCGAGAGGGCGAGACGGCTCCGGCCCACAGCCGCGAGCGGGCCCGTGGTGTCCTTGGCGCTCTCGTCGGAGGCGACCGTCCAGCGGATCCGCCGCGTGGCGGTGTCGACGGCGCGCAGCTGCCCCTTGGTGGTGAGGAAGTAGATGCCCTCGGGCGCGGCGGCGAGCAGGAACGCGACGTCCGCGTCCGGCACCGACCATCGCTCCGCGCTCGTGGAGGCGTTACGGACGACAAGCCCGCCGGATGCGTCAGCGGCGGCGAAGTCGTCCTCGTTCACGGCGAGTTGGCGGGCGCGAGCGGACAGCTCCGGCAGCGTCCACTTGGTCGAGCCGTCGACCACCTTCAGGGCCGTGAGCCCACCGTCCCGTGCCGCGAAGATCACCACGTCCCGCAGGACCACCGGGGTCGGGAGCGGGCCCGAGGCGGCGGCGTCGAGCGGCCCCCAGAGGGGGGTGGGGCGAATGCCCGCGTTCGCCTGCTCCAGGAGGGGGGCGTCCGGGGCGTCGGACGCCGGCGGCAGCGCGGACTCCTCCCGGCCGCCCAGCCACCAGGCGGTGACTCCGGCGCCGGCCAGGAGGGCGGCGCCGCCCGCACCCCAGACCGTGAGGAATCGGCGCCGGTTCGGGGCGGACTCCACCGCGCTCGCGGCGGTCGCGGCGGCCGCCGCGGTGTGCCGGCGGATCTCGGCCTCCCGCCGCCTCACCTCCTCCCGCAACGGTCCCCGACGCCACACCTCGCGCGCCTTCCGGTCCGGTCCGTCCGGTCGGTCCGGCGCGAAGGCCTGGACGATCTGCGCGGGCGTCGGTCGCAGCGCCGGGTCGTGCTGGAAGCAGGGGGCGATCAGCTGGTGCAGGGCGGGAGGCAGGCCCGTGAGGTCCGGCTGCTCGTGCACGACCGCGTACTGCACGGCCGCCACGTGCGGTCCGTCGTACGCCCGCCGGCCCGTGGCGGCGTACGCGAGCACCGCGCCCAGCGAGAAGACGTCCGCGGCCCCCGTCACCCGCCGGCCGAGCACCTGCTCGGGGGCCCCGTACCCGGGGGTGACCGGGATCTGGCCGGTGGTGGTGAGGGTGAGGCCGTGTTCGGGGCGGGCGATGCCGAAGTCGATCACCCGGGGGCCGTCCGAGGTGAGCACGATGTTGGCCGGTTTGATGTCGCGGTGGATCAGTCCCGCCGCGTGGATGTCCCGCAAGGTCCTGCCGAGCGCCGCGGCCAGCGCCCGTACGGTCGGCTCGTCGAGCGGACCGTGCCGGTCGACGGCCTGGTCGAGGGTGGGGCCGGCCAGGAACTCGGTGGCGATCCAGGGCCGCCCGCCCTCCACCTCCGCGCCGAGGACCCGCGCCACGCCGGGGCTCGTGACCGCCTGGGCGGTGTGCGCCTCCCGTACGAAACGCTGGGCCAGGTGGTGGTCGTGGGCGAGTTCGGGGCGCAGGACCTTGACCGCGGCGGGGCGGCCGTCCGCTCCGGCGGCGAGGTACACCTTGCCCATGCCGCCCTCGCCCAGCACGCCGAGGAGACGGTACGGACCGAGCCGGAGCGGGTCGCCGAAGCCGAGGGGATTCACGGGGTGTCACGTCCTGTCATGGTCATCGTCACTTCAGCGGCAGGGCGATGTCACTTCAGCGGCAGGGCGATCAGGAAGCCCTGCCCGACGCCGAACATCCGTCCCTTGTCACGCAGTTCCACGAGGTGGTCGGCGTCCGTCTGATAGACCCAGGACCGGCGCCGGCTCTTCAGGTCCACTGCCGCGAGGCCGAGTTCCGACCGGTAGAACAGCTGCCCCGGGCCCACCGCGAGGCACTGATCGGTGGTGCTGAGGGCGGGGTTGGTCCTGGCGGCGCGCTCCTGCCAGAGCTTCGTCCCGGAGTCCGCCGCCACGGCGTACGCACCACCCTCGGCAACGGAGTACACCGTCCCGTCCCGGAGCGCGGGCGCGGAGAACGGGACCGTTCCGGCGATCCGCTGCTGCCAGGTCCGGGTGCCGTCGTCGAGCCGGTACGCCGAGAGGTCGGCGCCGCCCACGTAGACATGGGTCTCGTCCAGGCAGGGCAGGTTGGATGCGGCCGCCTTGTGGGGCAGTTGAAGGTCCTTCTGCCAGCGGACCGCCCCGGTCCGCGTGTCGCGGGCCGCGAGCCGGGTCGTGCCGCCGAACTCGTTGTCCACCTCGAACGTGATCAGCCGGTTCCCGCGGGCCGCCGCGGCCGCGACCATCCGGCGGTCGTCCTTCGTGGGGCTGCCGAACGCCGTGCGCCACAGCTCCTTGCCCGTGCGGGTGTCGACGGCCAGGAGGAGGTGGGAGCCCAGGGCCGTCCGGGTGCCGGTCGCGCCGGCCAGGTAGAGCACCCCGTCGGCCGCGCACAGCAGTTGGGTGGCGTACATGTTGGCGTTGAGGCCCCTGACCCTGATGCCGGGCTGCCGCAGCTGGTACCGCTGTGCGTCGACGGTGTGCACCACCAGGTCGTGGTGGACGTCCTCCATCTTGCGGGGGACGACGAGGACGGCGTCGCCGTCGGAGACCGCGGTCCAGGGCGTCGTCTCCACCGAGCAGACCCCGTTGGCCTTGCCGGACGCCACGTCGTTGAACACGACGCCCACCCCGGCGACCAGCGCGACCTGGTCGCCGACGACCATCGGGAAGCCTCGCTCGTCCTCGCTCGGGGTGGCCATGTTCGAGCTCCACAGCGAGTCCGGGGCCGAGCCGAGCAGGGGAGCGGTCGGCAGCTTGGGCTGGGGGCGGGGCTCCTCGCGCTGCCAGGCCCAGACGCCCGCTCCGGTGCCCGCGGCGGCGAGCACCGCGCCCCCGCCCAGAGCGAGGAGGCCGCGGCGGGAGAGGCGCGCCGGGCGGGAGAGGCGCGCCGGGCGGGACGCGGACGGCACCGCCGGCGCGGCCGCCGTCCGCGCGTACGGATCCTCCGCCGGGGCCGGCAGCCGGGCCGGGAGGGGGTGCCACACGTCGGTGGCGCGACGGGCGATGGCGGTGAGCAGGGGCGCCGGCAGATGGTCGGCGAACTCGCCGTGGCCGTCATGGAGTTCGGCGACGAGCACATCGGTGGTCGGGCGTGCCGCGGGATCCTTGGCCAGGCAGGCGGTGAGGAGGGGGCGGAGGGACGGTGGGAGGGAGGCCAGGGCCTCGGGGTCGGGGTCGGCGTAGCGAACGCGGTAGAGCAGGTCCGCCGGGGCGCCCGTACCGAAGGGCGCGCGGCCGGTCGCCGCGAAGAGCAGGACACCGGCCAGGGCGAACACGTCCCCCGCCGGAGTGTGTTCCTGGCCCGAGGCCTGCTCCGGGGACATGTACGCGGGGGTGCCGGCCGCCGTGCCCGTGCTGGTGAGACGGTCGTCGCCGGCCGCACGGGCGATGCCGAAGTCGATCAGCTTCGGGCCGTGGGCCGTGACGAGGATGTTGGACGGCTTCAGGTCGCGGTGCACCACGTCGGAGGAGTGCAGCTGCCGCAGCGCCCCGGCGAGCGCGGCGCCCACGGCGCGGACCGTCGGCTCGGGGAGCGGGCCCGCGAGGGCCACCGCCTCGTCGAGGGGCGGGCCGAGGACGTACTCCGTGGCCAGCCACGGCGTCTCGGCCAGCGGGTCCGCGTCGAAGACGGCCGCGCCGTGCCGGTCGCCGATGACGCGGGCCGCGTCCGTCTCCAGGCGAAAGCGGGTGCGGGACGCCGGGTCGGCGGCCAGGCGGGCGTGCAGGGTCTTCAGGGCGACCGTACGACCGCCCGGCGACCGGGCGAGATAGACCGTGCCCATGCCTCCCGAGCCGAGCCGGGCGAGCAGGTGGTACGCGGCGATGGCCGACGGGTCGTCGTGCGTGAGAGGCGAGAGCATCGTCAGTTCTGGGTCAGTTCCGGGTCGGGTTCGAGTTCGAGTTCGGGGTCGAGGCCCGGGTCGAGTATCGAGTTCGGGGTCGAGGCCCGGGTCGAGGTCGGGGTCAGTTCCGGGGCGAGGTCCGGGTCGAGGTCCGCGTCGAGTTCGAGGTCAGTTCCGGGCCGAGGTCCGGTGGGGTTCCGTCAGATCGGCCGAGAGCAGCGCCGCGGACTGGTGGGCCAGCGCCGCCACGACGCGGGCCGGCAGCCAGCCCGGTGCGAGCAGCGATGACGCCGACCCGAGCACCGTCTCGTGCGGGGTCGGCGGCGCGAGCGCCGGGAGCAGCGCGGCGGCGTCCGGCCGGTGTGCCGGGTCGCGGGTCAGGCAGGCGCTGATCACGGGGCGCAGGGCGGGCGGCAGTTCGTCGCGCTCCGGGACGGCGTGGCCGGTCGCGGCGTACGCGAGCACCGTCCCCAGTCCGTGGATGTCGCCCGGTGGCCGCGGCAGCCCGCCCGTCGCCCGCTCCGGGGCCTGCGCTTCCCGATCGATGCGGTCCGTCGTCTCGACGCGGTCTGTCGCCTCGACGCGGCCCGCTGACTCGACGCGGCCCGTCGTCCGCGCCGCGCCGAAACAGGTGAGCCGCGGGCCGTCCGCCGTGAGCAGCACGGCCGCCGGGGACACTCCCGCGTGCGTGACGCCCTGGGCGTGCAGCGCGGCGAGCGTCTCGGCGAGGGCCGCGCCGATGACCCGGACCGTCCTCTCCGCCAAGGGGCCACCGTGCACGGCCAGGGCGACGGGGAGGGGAAGCGCGGGGACGTAGGGGGTGGCGTACCACGCGTCTCCGACGGCGTCCGCGACGCCTCCGACCGGGTTCGCGCCTCCGATCTCCGTCACCGGCAGAGTCCATGGGGCGGACACACGCTGCGCCGCCTCGGCCTCCGCGCGGAACAGGGCCGGGTCGGTGCCGGGGAGGGAGACGGTGAGAAGCACCGTACGGTCCGTGCCCCGATCCGTCGATCGCGCGACGAAGCGTCGGCAGGGGGGTGGTGGGGCGGTGTGGGGCGGATCGAGGCGGGTGACGAGACGATACGGCTGTTCCATGTGCGATCCCCCTGTAGTGCGCCCCGAGCAGAAGGAGCCTATCCAAGGGCTGACGAGGGGAAGTTCACGCTGTATCCGTGCGTGTGTGCTGCGTTCGTGGCGTGATGAACCCGACTGCCGACCACCGGCCGGCCCACCTCCCCGCCGTATGTGGGCACTTGCCGGATTTGCGAGCGGGACTGGTTGTGATCGGCTGTTGAAGGGGAAGGCGCTTCCACTTGGGGCCTGCTGCACTAGGATTGCCACGTTCCGTAGCCCAACACGCTTGCTGATGTGAAGCTGAAGCACACGCGGGGGAAGCATGTCGTTCGACGAAGAGTGGCGCCAGTTGCGCGAGGCCGCGGCCATGCGGCTGAACAGCGTGCCGGACGGCCCGGGTGGCGGAAGCGGCGGTGGCGACGACTACGTCGTGACGGCCCCCGACCTGAAGGCGGTCGGCAACGAGGCGCAGGAGCTGTTCCACTGGTTCGAGGCCGACGCGTTCCACGCCGGCGCGCAGACGGACACGGCGGCGAAGGCCCTGGACAAGGACGGGTTCCTGACGGGGGCGGCGATGTGGACCATGTGGGACACGTGGCGGACGCAGGCGGAGACGCTGCTGAGCGCTTGCGCGCACATCCACAACCATCTCGAAGACACCGTGATCACGCACGTGAACCACGAGGAGCAGCTGGTCACCAACTTCTCCGTGTCCTTGATCAACGACCACTTCAAGTAAGCCGCGGCCTGCCCGCCCGGCCCTTGGTGAGGGATTCAGATGCTGAAGTTCGATCAGTTGCTGCACGCCACGTTCGGCGGTCTCGACGAGGCCGTCACGGCCTGGTCGGAGACGGTGACCAAGCTGGAGAAGACGAAGGAGAAGGCGGAGAACGGCCTGCGGGTGAAGGCCGACAAGGCGAACTGGAAGGGCGAGAACGCGGGCGTCACGCAGGCGTTCGTACGCAAGACCGCCAAGGAGTTCGGCGACGCCCTCACCGAGGCCACCAGCATCCGCAACGTCCTGCGGGACGCGAGCAGCGAGTTCAAGGCAGCCAAGAGCGCGCTGGAGAAGGTGGTCGAGGGCGCGCCGGCCAAGGGCATCCGCATCGACGCCAACGGCACCGTCGGCTATCTCATCCACCCCGACAGGCGCTCCAAGGACTACGACGGCCCCAAGCCCACCGAGGCCGACTTCGACGCGACGCGCGCGGAGATCAAGTCCGCCCTCGACAAGGCCAACGACGCCGACGACGTCGCCTCGCGCGCCCTGCGCGGGCTCGTCGGCAGCGACAAGAACAACTTCTCCGACACCAGCTACGACTCGCTCAAGGCGGCGTCGAAGGCCCAGGACGCGGAGGACGCCAAGACCGCGTACGAGATCTACAAGAAGGGCGACGACGCCTCGCCGGCGGACATCGACAAGCTCAACGCCCTCTTCAAGGCGAACGCGGACGACCCGTACTTCGCCGAGCGGTTCGCCCTGGAGGTCGGGCCGAAGGGCAGCATGCAGTACTGGGCCGACATGGGTGACCCCAGCGACGGCTCCCGCCTCGGCGTCGACCACCGCGACAAGCTGGCCGAACTCCAGAAGAACTGGAGCCTCACGCTCGCCTCCGCGACCAACTCCCACAGCCCGGAGATGGAACAGTGGAAGGCCGACCTGATCAAGGCCGGCGCCGAGCCCATCCAGACCCGCGGCACCCACCCGTACGGCTTCCAGGTCATGAGCAGCCTGATGCGCGTCGGCGACTTCGACGACAAGTTCCTCAAGGACTACGGCAACAGCCTCGTCGCCACCGAACGCAAGATGACCTACGACGGCCGCCTCCCCGCCGACCGCGCCTGGGCCACCACCGGCGGCATGATGAACCACGTCAACTGGCAGGGCGGCGACATGGGCCAGGACCCCATGATCGGCTTCATGGAGGCCCTCGGCCACAACCCCGAGGCGTCGACGGACTTCTTCAACAGCGACATCGACCTCACGCCCGACAACACGTCCGACGACAAGAAGCTCAACGCCTTCGACTACTTCTCCAAGGACCGCAAGTGGCCCGACGAGCTCACCGACAAGGGCGACATGTCGAAGGAGCCGGGCTACAACGCCCTCGGCCACGCCCTGGAATCGGCGACGACCGGGCACCCGTACGACGCGGACCCGGAGGGCCTGAAGGACGTACGGACGAAGGACAACGCCGAGGTCATGCAGAAGGTCGTGGAGCGGTACGGGAGCGACCCGAAGTACATGCACGAGCAGCCGGGGATCGACGACAGCCTGGGGAAGATGGGGGCGGCTTACATCGACGAGTTCAACCGGTCGATGGAGACGGACTTCGACACGGACATGCAGGAGAAGGAGAACTCGCCCTTCGGTTTCAACGACAAGGACGGGCACTCGCGCTTCGGCAAGGAGTTCGACACCAAGCTCCTCTGGAACCGGGGCGACGCGATCAACTTCCTGGGCACCGTGGCACAGAGCGAGACCGGACACACCACGCTCTCGCAGGCCGAGATGCTCTACACGTCGAGCGTCCTGGACGAGGTCGGCCCCAAGCCCGGCTCACAGCTGACCGGCATGAATCTCACCGATGCACAGACGACCCTGCGCATCGGCTCGGAGACGCAGGGAATCCTGGACGAGTGCCGCATGGAGCAGATCGACAAGGACTACGAGCATGACTCCGAAGAGCACAAGAAGGCCGTCGGCAAGACGACCGAGTGGGTCAAGTTCGGCGTCGGCGCGGTGGCCGCAGGCGGCGTCGCGGCGCTGACCGGTGGTGCGGGCGGCGCACTCGTCCCGCTAGCCACCGAGACGGTGGGCGGCGCAGTGGTGACGTTCCTCGGCATGGAGGCCGACGACGTCGCCGAGGGGTACGAGAAGGACAAGGACCTCAAGGAGAGCTCGGACAAGCTGAAGGAGCAAGCGCTGAACGAGGGCAAGCAGAACTCGCTCAAGCCCGGCATTGCCTACCGCCTGGCTCCTGGCTGGAGCGAGGCGCAACGGAACTACCTCGACGAGAACTTGATCGAGGTCGTCAAGAATTCGCGTACTCACGGTCATGACAACGTACTGCCCGACCCTTACGAGAAGGACTGACCTTGCGGACGGTGCTGACCAGGATCGGGACAGTCGTGGCCGTAGCTGCGATGCTCGCCGGCTGCTCTGACGGCGGGAGTGACAATCCGGAGCAGCCGGAGGGGACGGCCGCAGCCGAGGTATGCGGTGGATTCGCGAAGGGGTCCACGGCTGCGCTGAAGGCACTGATGGGAAGCGAGCGCTTCACTGAGGACCTGTCCCAGCCGGAGAAGGCGCTGAAGTACCTTCGAGAGTTCGTGCAAACGGGACTGGAGGACGCCCGTCGACCCCAGGGCTACACGTACTGCTGGCTCCTGCCCGCCGGCCCGGGCATTACGGATGAGGACTTCGCCGTCGATGTGCGCGCCGTGGCCGGGAAAGCGCCAGGCAGGGATCCCGGGCTAGGGGCCACGTGGTTCACCTCAGGGGAACTGGCCTATGCCACGGGGACCCACGGCAAGGTGTTCTTTGCATGTCGGCTCAAGGCAACGGATCACCCAGAAGTGATCGAGACTGCGGTCCGGGCGCCGGCGGGCCGTGATGACACCGACCCGCGGCGGCGCACGCAGCTGGTCACGCTCGCCAATGCCGCCGCCCGGCACATCTCCAAGGAGCTCGGCTGCGTGGACGACAAGCTGGCGCAGGGGGTGCCGGCGCCGGTGCCGGGTTCGTGACGCGCTTCCTGGGACGGCGGCGGCTGATGGCCGATGCCCCGCTCGTGCTGGTGTCGGCGACTGCCTGCTCCGGCGGGAGTGGCGACGGGGCGACTGCGAAGGGGCGCTCGGCAGCGGAGGTGTGCGGCGGGTCCGCGAAGAGCGGCCCGACGCAGAACGCGCTCACCGCGCTGATCGGCGATGACGCTCTCTTGGGCGACTGGTCCGAGCCGGAGGCCGCGCTGAAGGTGCTGAAGGAAGCGAACGGCGAGCTCTCGACGGAAGAGATGGGGCGTAGCACATCCGCGAGGGATCTGATCATCGGCGCCGATCTGGAGCGGATGAACAAGATCTCCCTGAGCGACCAGGACATCGCCGTCCACCAGATCACGGTGCTTAACGCGGCCGCTCGCACCATGGCCGTCAAGCTGGGCTGCCAGGACACGAAGCTGGTCGACGGTGTGCCGGCCGCGGTGAAGGGCTGACATGCGGAATGTGCTGGGACCCGGCCGAGCCGCCGTAACCATGGCGGCGGCGATGGCGACCTTGCTCTCCGGCTGCTCGAACGGTGATGGCGAGCCGCGTGAGCCGGAGCGCACGGCGGCGACCGATGTGTGCCGGGGGTTCGCGAAGGAGCCCGCTGCTACGGCGGCGCTGAAGGCGGTGATGGAGTCGGATCGGTTTGAGGACGACTTCTCCGACCCGGACAAGGCTCTGGAAGGGCTCCGCGACGCCATTCGAGTGGGCCAGGACGACCCGACCCGACTGGACGGCTACACGTATTGCGGGTTGCTGCCGACAGGGCCTGAGAAGCCGACCTTCCGCATCATGGTCAAGGGAGTGCCGAGGGCACCTGGGCGCGATCCCCGGCTCGCGCACATGACCACCTGGTACAACTCCGGGGTGCAGGCCTTCGCCACCGTCGTCCACGGCGAGGTGTACTTCACCTGCCACCTCAAGCCGCCGGCGAAGGGCATCGTCATTGAGACGGACGTCCGTGCACCCGCCGGTCTGGACGAGTCGAACCTGCGGCGGCGCACCGAGCTCATCACCCTTGCCAATGCTGCTGGCCGGCACATCTCCAAGGAGCTCGGCTGCCTGGACGACAAGCTGGTGGACGGCGTACCGGCCGCAGCGAGCTGACATAGGGGTAGGACGCCCCCGTACACGTCCGGAGTACACGCCTTCGCCACTGAGGCCCACCATGGGGCGTATCTCACCTGCTCCAAGAGTGAGGCTGTACGGAAGACGGCCTGGTGAACGGCCCTCCGTACGAGGCGCGTTCTTGACGTCGTCGTCTCACCGAACCCGTGTGCATGAGTAAACTCCGGCCCTCCGGAAGGGAAGACTCCACCGAGCCACGCGGGTAACCGCCGGGGGGAATCGTGTCGTTCGACGAGGAATGGGCCACCGAGCGCAGCGCCGCGGCGGCCCGCGTGAGCATGCGGCTGAACCAGGCGCCCGCAGGTCCCGGCGGAGGCGGTGGGTCCGACCTCAAGGTGCGACAGGACCACCTGGGGGCGATCGGGCATGCCGCGTACGAGCTGCACGGGCGGCTGCTGAAGGACGGGAAGCACGCGGGCAGCGACACGGTGGAGGCCGCGGGCGGCCTGTCGAAGCACGGTTTCCGGACGGGTTCGGCCATGGCGGAGGTCCAGGAGATCTGGTCCTCCCAGCTCTGTACGCTGCTCGACGCGTGCGCGCACATCTCCAACCACCTGGACTACAGCGCGGCCGCCCATGTGAAGGACGACGAGGAGATCAGAGCGGCCCTCGCCGTCTCCAGGATCAGCGAGTACTTCAAGTAAGCCGGCGGGGAGGGACACACCGTGCTGACCTTTGACAACGTGTACCAGGCGCCGCTCGACAAGATGAAGGCCGCCGCCGACCGCTGGTCCGAGATGAAGGCCAAGCTGGACACCCTCGCCGAGGACGCCCGTACGACGATGGCCGCCAAAGCCAAGGACGACTACTGGCGCGGCGTCAACGCCGAGGTGACGAAGCCCTTCATCGACAAGACCGCCAAGGAGTTCACGGACGCGGCGAAGGCGGCCGACGGCATCCACAGGGTCCTCCAGGACGGCTACCAGGCCTTCAGGAAAGCAAAGGACGACCTCACGAAGATCGTCGAGACGGAGGCGCCGCACCAGGGCCTGGTGGTGAGGGGCAACGGAACCGTCGAAGCCGCGTACTCGCTGGAGCGGGACGTCGTCGCGGACTACGACGAGGTCCATGCCGAAGCCATCCGCAAGCAGCGCGCCGACATCGCGGTGCTGCGCCACCGCATCGACGCCATCCTCGAGAACTGCGACGACGCCGACGTGGCCTGCGCGAACGCGCTCCGCGCCGACATCACCGGGAACAAGCACGACTTCAGCGCGCCGAAGTACACCAGCCTGGATGCCGAGGAGGCCCAGCGCGCGGTCGACCTGGCCCGGCAGGGCCGGGACCTCTCGCATGAGGAGTTGGCACGCCTCAACGACCTGCTCGGCGACAACAAGAACTCGAAGGAGTTCTCCAGGGCGTTCTACGGCGCTCTGGGCGCGAAGGGCGCGCTGGAGTTCTTCGGGCAGCTGTCCACCGACACGTGCGACGACGACACCGGTCAGCTGGACAAGCAGCGCCTGGCAGACGTCCAGGCGCTGCAGAAGAACCTGGGCCTCAACCTCGCCACGGCGACCCAGGGTGGCGACAAGTGGACCGAGCACTGGTCCACCGAGATGCGGAGGCTCGGCACCGAGCGCATCCCGCTCGCCAAGTACGACAACAACCCGGCGTTCGGCTACCAGCTGCTCGGCGGCATCATGCGGTACGGGAACTACGACCCGAAGTTCCTGGTGCCGATCGCCGAGCACGTCACTCAGTTGCACGCCACGGACCCGTACCTCTTCGCAGGCGGCAAGCCGATGATGGGCGGCGGGCTGCAGAACCAGTACAACCCGTCCGGCGTCAACGGCTCGGGCTTCGACCCGATGATCCCGATGCTGGAGGCGCTCGGGCACAGCCCGGAGGCAGCGAAGGAGTTCTTCTCGGCCGCGCCGACGGCGTACGAGAGGGACGGCAGCGTCGGCGGCACGCTCAGCCTCGGCAAGGACAAGGACGGCAAGGACGTCGAGGGTTACCTCGACTTCTTCGCCAACGAGAAGTACGAGTTCTTCCCCGACATCGACGGCCACGACCCCGACGCCATGAAGAAGTCGGCGGACTACATGCCGGACGCCCTCGGGCACGCGTTGGAAGCGGCGACGCTCGGCCACGCGTGGGACGACCCGAGGCCCGAGCTCAACAGGGACGCGGCAACGGCTCAGATCATGGCCAGCGTCGTCGACAAGTACGGCGGCGACGCAGGGCTCCTCAAGAAGCACCAGTCTTCGATGGCGGACAGCCTCGGCAACATGGCTGCTGGCTATGTCGACGACCTCAACTGGGCACTGACGGACAACAAGCCATCAAGCGTTTATGCGCCACACGCGGACTTGGCGCTTCACCCGGAATTCGGACAGCAGGGCGCGATCAACTTCCTGAGTGCCCTGGGGCAGCACCCGGACGCCTACGCCACGATCTCCACGGCCGAGCGCCTTTACACCACCAGTGTGCTGGAGGACCAGGTCGGACCTGACGGACGGATCAACGAAGCGCATGCCCGGGAGTCCGTGCGCACCGGCGGCTACCTCCAGGGGCTGCTGGACGATTCTCGCGCGAAGCAGATCGAGGCCGAGGGCGTGAAGGCCCTCGAGGACTACGAGAAGGAGCAGGAGAAGAAGGCTGCCTGGGTGGAGTTCGGCACCACGGCCGCCATCGCGGCCGGTGTGGCCTTCCTGCCGGCCACAGCCGCTGCCGCGGGGGCAGCCGCGATCGTCGTCCCGCTCGCGGTCGACACTGGCTCCAGCGCAATGGAAACGCTGGCGGGACAGGTCATCGGAGACTGGTCCGACAAGTCCGTAGACGACCACAAGGAGTCCTCGGAAGACAAGATCCACGAGGACAAGAGGGCCGTCTACCTGGGCGGCAGGTACAGCGCCGACTCGCCGATGTCGCACTTCATCGAAGAACACCGTTCGCATGTGAGCGGTGACCTCGAGCAGGATCTCATCGAGTCCGTGAGCATTGGCTACTCGGACGGCAATTCCTTCGCGGGGAAGGTCGGCAATGCTCCGCAGACGAGCTGATCACGAGATCACGGCGAGGACTTCAGCACGGCCAATGGCCAAGCGCATCGCCTCGGTGCTGGCCCTGGGCCTCCTCGCCACAGCCTGCGGTGGTGGTGACCAATCTGAGGAGCGGCGGGTCACAGCCATGCAGCAGTGCGACGACACGCTCTCACCCGATGCGGCCCGTGCCCTTGCGACGGTGCTGAAGACCACGAAGTTTGTCCATGATCCCAGAGGCGGCCTGGACCGGGTGGTGCAGCAGCTCACCGAGGATCACGCCGAGGGATGGCGGCGGACCCCGAGTCGGGCGATGTGCAATGTTCAGCTTCCCGACAACCAGGACCGGATCGACATCTCCTTCGGTCGCTATCGCGACAACGAGCTGTTCGGCGACACCCAGGCCATCAACCTGCATCCCTACGTCATGGGCAAGGAGGCGCAGTCCGGACCGAAGGCGGCCTACCTGTTCGTCGAATGTTCCAGCCCCCGGCTCAAGGGATCCGAGGACGAACACGCCCGAATCATCGGGATGCTCCGTTTCAACCGATCCAAGCTGCCCGACACCCCCGCCGTCCGCGAAGCCAACCTCACCATCCTCCACTCCGTCACCCTCGCCGTCGTCAAGAAGCTCGGCTGCCGGAACAACGCCGGACTCCTCGACAAGCCCCTCCTCACGCCCAAGTAGCAAGACCGCAGGCAGCAAAGACAACGGGGGCGGCTCCCCGCAGCAGAGCCGCGCGTTTGCCCGGCAGTACTCCAGCCGTAGATCGTGATCACGGATGGGAAGCTCAGGCCCGGGACACTCCGAGGAACCGCAGCACGGCCAGGACGCGGCGGTGGTCCGCGTCGACCACGGGCAGGTCCAACTTGGCGAAGATGTTGTTGATGTGCTTGGCCACGGCGCTCTCGCTGACCACCAGCGCCTGCGCGATGCCGGCATTGGAGCGCCCCTCGGCCATCAGGCCGAGCACCTCCCGTTCGCGGGGAGTCAGCCGCGCGAGCGGGTCGCTGTCGCGCCGCAGCAACAACTGGGCGACGACCTGCGGGTCCAGGGCCGTGCCGCCGTCCGCCACCCGCCGGACCGCCGCCACGAAGTCGGCGACATCGGGAACCCGCTGCTTGAGCAGGTAGCCCACACCGCTGGTGTTCGCGGACAGCAGGTCAGCCGCGTACCGCTCCTCCACGTACTGCGAAAGCAGCACCACCGCCGTCCCGGGCCAGCGCCGACGGATCTCCATCGCCGCCCGCACCCCCTCGTCGGTGAAGCCGGGCGGCATCCGAACATCGATCAGGGCGAGTTCGGGCCGGTGCTCCGCCACTGCCGCCAACAGCCCTTCCGCGTCGCCGGCTTCCGCGGCGACCTGGAACCCGCCCGTCTCCAGCACGTTGACCAGGCCGACGCGCAACAGCACCGAATCCTCGGCGATCACCGCGCGCACGGCAGCTCCGCGGTGATGGTGGTGGGCCCGCCAACGGGGCTGCTGACGTGGAAGGCCCCGTCGAGGGAGCCGACCCGCTTGGCCAGCCCGGCCAGCCCCGTGCCGGCGGCGGCGTCGGCACCGCCCAGCCCGTCGTCGCTGACGCGCACTCGCAGCACCTCGCCGACCCGGCGGACTGTCACCTCCGCACGCGTCGCGTTGGCGTGCTTCGTCGCATTGGTCAGTGCCTCGGAGATCACGAAGTACGCGACCGACTCCGCGTTGGGCGCCACCCGCTCCTCCAGATCGACCCGCAGCCGCACCGGCAGGGGCGTGCGGGCAGCCAGCCCGGACAACGCCGCGTCCAGACCCCGGTCCTCGAGCACGGCCGGGTGCAGCCCCCGCACCAGGTCATTGAGTTCGGCGATCGCCTCCTTCGCCTCCAGGTGCGCTCTCGTGATCACCTCGCGGGCATCACTCGGCAGGTCCGGGCGGTTGGCAATGGCCAGACCCAGGTTGACCGCGAGGGACACCAACCGCTGCTGGGTGCCGTCGTGCAGGTCGCGCTCGATCCGGCGGCGCTCGTCGTCGACGGCCTCGATCAAGTCGGTCCGGCTCACGGCCAGCTGATCGACCCGCTCCTGGAGCCGCTGCGCCCGGCTGGGCCCGAGCAGGCCCAACGCCAGCCGCGCCTCGGCCCGGGCCACTGCCCGCGCGGTCCAGGGCAGGACGCCCAGGAGGAGGAGTCCAGCCGCTGTGTAGATCGGCAGCTGGGCCAGGTAACCGAACCAGTCCTGGCGGATTCCGGTCGGCAGCGCCCATGACCAGGCGTAGACGATGACGCCCGCCAGGCCCGCCGCCGCCAGCACGAGCACCAGCAGCTCCAGCAGCGCGAGCAGCGGGCCCAGCAGGAGGTGGTAGCCGATCTTGCGCCAGGGCCGCGTCGCCGCGAGCCACCGGGCGGTCGAGGCCCACGTCCTTCGTTCCGGCGCGGTGGGGGTGAGCCGAGGGACGTCCACACCGATGAGCACTCGGTAGCGAGCCCGCTGAACGACCGTCAGCACCGGGGTGCAGAGCAGGACCAGGGCGGCCGACACGGAAACCGTGAGGAGCCAGTTCCCCGTCCTGGCGGTGGTCGTCGCCGCCCAGGCCCACACGGGCACCAGCGCCAGGTGCGGCAGCACACCAGCGGCTAGAAAGCCGGTGTCCCGCCGCGCCCGGAGGACCGTGCGTCTCAGTCCAGCTGGAATGGTCATGGCACGACGCTAGGGCACCGCAGGAGGACGGTGCCATGGAGCCTGCACCCGGTCTGATGGTGAACCTAGTACCAGCTGTCGATCTCGATCTCGGCCTGTGGGCGGACAGCATCTCGGGTCGGCAGGTCGGCTTCTGCCGGCCGCCGGCAGGCAGGCCGGGCCCGGTGGAACAGGCACCGTGCCCCGGTGAGCATCGTCATTTCCTGCAAGCCCCATGGGTCAGCTTGCTGGCGGGGAAGGGCCACTACGAGACGGGAACTGAGACGGACGGACAACAGGGCGGCACCCCTCCTGGGATGCCGCCCTCTCCGTTTGCCTGGCCAAGGCGCTGGAGACCGTGATCGGAATCGAACCGACGTAACTCGCTTTGCAGGCGAGCCCCTGACCATTCGGGCACACGGTCGTCGTGGTGACGAGAAAGACGTTAGGCGGGGGGCGGCCGGCAGCTCAACGGTTTCGCCCGGGCCGCAATACGACTGCCATACGGCGTTCACAGGGGACCGGATCGGCGCGTCGGTCTTACGACCATGGAGGGAGCGCGGGTGCGACCATCGACAGGGGTCAAATCTGCGCACGGCCCTTACTCTGAGGCGTATGAGTGCCCTCGAACCCCGCGACACCGATGTCGCACCGCCCCCCGCCGCCGCGCCGACCCCCACACACGGCGGCGGATCCGTGCTCGACCGGGCTCATCGGGCGCTCAGCATCGGGATCGTCTCCGTCGTGCTGTTGATCGCGTTCGAGGCGACGGCGGTCGGGACGGCGATGCCGGTGGCGGCGCGGGAGCTGGACGGGGTGTCGCTGTACGCGTTCGCGTTCTCGGCGTACTTCACGACGAGCCTGTTCGGGATGGTGCTGGCGGGGCAGTGGTCGGACCGGGGCGGGCCGCTCGCGCCGCTCGCCGTCGGGATGAGCTGTTTCGCGGCGGGGCTGCTGCTCTCCGGGACGGCCGGGGCGATGTGGATGTTCATCCTGGGGCGGGCCGTGCAGGGGTTCGGCGGCGGCCTGGTGATCGTGGCGTTGTACGTGGTGATCAGCCGGGCGTACGAGGAGCACCTGAGGCCCGCGATGATCGCGGCGTTCGCCGCCGGGTGGGTCGTGCCGTCCGTCGTGGGGCCGCTGGCGTCCGGGACGATCACCGAGCAGCTGGGGTGGCGGTGGGTATTCGTCGGCATCCCGGTCCTGGTCGTGTTCCCGCTGGCGCTCGCGCTGCCCGCGATACGGCGGACCGCCTCCGGGCCCGCCGACCCCGACGCGCCCGTGCCCGGGTGGGACGCGCGGCGGATCCGGCTCGCGCTCGGGATCTCGCTGGGCGCGGCGCTGCTGCAGTACGCCGGGCAGGAGCTGCGCTGGCTGTCGCTGCTGCCCGCCGCGGCCGGCGCGGCGCTGCTCGTCCCGGCGGTGCGGGGGCTGCTGCCGCGCGGCACGTACCGCGCGGCCCGCGGGCTGCCGGCCGTGATCCTGCTGCGCGGGGTCGCCGCCGGGTCCTTCATCGCGGCCGAGTCCTTCGTACCCCTGATGCTCGTCACCCAGCGTGGCCTCAGCCCCACGCTCGCCGGGCTCTCGCTCGCCGTCGGCGGTCTGACCTGGGCGCTCGGTTCGTGGGTGCAGTCCCGGCCGCGCACCGAGCCGTACCGTGAGCGCCTCGTGGCGGGCAGCATGGTGCTCGTCGCGCTCAGCATCCTCGCCGCGCCGAGTGTCCTGATCGACGCCGTGCCGGTGTGGGTGGTGGCCGTGGCCTGGGCCTTCGGCTGCTTCGGGATGGGCATCGCGATCGCCTCCACGAGCGTGCTGCTCCTGAAGCTCTCCCCGCCGGAGGAGGCCGGCGTGAACTCCGCCGCCCTCCAGATCTCCGACGGCCTGTCCAACGTCCTGCTGCTCGCGGCCGGCGGAGCCGCCTTCGCCGCGCTCGGCGGGGGAGCGGTCGGGCACGCCGTCGCCGACGGCGCCGTGGTGGGCGGTGGGCACCCCGCCGCCTTCGCCGCCGTCTTCGTGCCGATGGCGGTCGTGGCGGCGGTCGGCGCGTGGGTCGCGACCCGGCTCCGGGCGGCGGGGGAGTAGTCCGCATCGGGCCCGCCCGGGAAACGGCCCCCACAGCCCGCCGTCAGTCCGCCGTCAGTCCGCCGTGGCGCCGTGACAACGGTCCAGGAGGCGTTTCGGGAGAGCCCGCCGTCAGTCCGCCGTGGCGCCGTGACAACGGTCCAGGAGGCGTTTCGGGAAGCCCGCCGTCAGTCCGCCGTGCCGCCGTGAGCACGGATCCGGGAGGTGTTTCGGAAGCGGTGTGAGGACTCTCTCAAGGTGCCGCGGCACGGGCTCATCCGTATCGGCTCGCGGCGGTCGCACCGGTAAGGTGGCCCGGTTGTCATATCTGGACGAGCGTCGAACCGGAGATCGTGACTACTACCGCTACCTCCTCCCATCACCTCTCTCCCGCCTTCCCCGGCCGTGCCCCCTGGGGCACCGCCAACAAGCTGCGAGCCTGGCAGCAGGGCGCGATGGAGAAGTACATCCAGGAGCAGCCCCGTGACTTCCTCGCGGTCGCCACGCCGGGCGCCGGCAAGACCACCTTCGCGTTGACCCTCGCGTCCTGGCTGCTGCACCACCACGTGGTGCAGCAGGTCACGGTCGTCGCACCCACCGAGCACCTGAAGAAGCAGTGGGCGGCCGCCGCGGCGCGGATAGGGATCAAGCTCGACCCCGACTACAGCGCGGGGCCGCTCAGCAAGGAGTACCACGGCATCGCGATCACGTACGCCGGTGTCGGCGTGCGGCCCATGCTCCACCGCAACCGCAGCGAGCAGCGCAAGACCCTGGTCATCCTCGACGAGATCCACCACGCCGGAGACTCCAAGTCCTGGGGCGAGGCGTGCCTGGAGGCGTTCGAGCCGGCGACCCGCCGGCTCGCGCTCACCGGCACGCCCTTCCGCTCCGACACCAACCCGATCCCCTTCGTCACGTACGAGGAGGGGAACGACGGCATCCGCCGGTCGTCGGCCGACTACACCTACGGGTACGGCAACGCCCTCAACGACAACGTCGTCCGGCCGGTCATCTTCCTCTCCTACAGCGGCAACATGCGCTGGCGCACCAAGGCGGGCGACGAGATCGCCGCCAGGCTCGGCGAGCCGATGACCAAGGACGCGATCTCGCAGGCGTGGCGCACCGCGCTCGATCCGCGCGGCGACTGGATGCCGAACGTGCTGCGCGCCGCCGACCAGCGGCTCACCGAGGTCCGGAAGTCCATTCCGGACGCCGGCGGCCTGGTCATCGCCTCCGACCAGGACTCGGCCCGCGCGTACGCCAAGCTGATCCGCGAGATCACCGGCACCAAGGCGACCGTCGTGCTCTCCGACGACGCCGGCGCCTCCGGCCGGATCGACGAGTTCAGCGAGAACACCGACCGCTGGATGGTCGCCGTCCGCATGGTGTCCGAGGGCGTCGACGTGCCGCGGCTCGCCGTCGGCGTGTACGCGACGACGATCTCGACCCCGCTCTTCTTCGCGCAGGCCGTCGGCCGTTTCGTGCGATCCCGCAGGCGCGGCGAGACCGCGTCCGTGTTCCTTCCCACCATCCCCACCCTTCTCTCCTTCGCCAGCGAGATGGAGGTCGAGCGCGACCACGTCCTCGACCGGCCGAAGAAGGAGGGCGAGGAGGACCCGTACGCCGAGTCCGAGAAGGAGATGGCCGAGGCGGAGAAGCAGCAGGACGAGGACACCGGCGAGCAGGACATGCTGCCGTTCGAGGCGCTGGAGTCCGACGCCGTCTTCGACCGCGTCCTCTACAACGCCGCCGAGTTCGGCATGCAGGCCCACCCCGGCAGCGAGGAGGAGCAGGACTACCTGGGCATTCCCGGCCTCCTCGAACCCGACCAGGTGCAGCTCCTCCTGCAGAAGCGGCAGGCCCGGCAGATCGCGCACAGCCGCAAGAAGCCGGACACCGAGGCCGATCTGTTGGAGCTTCCCGCGGAACGGCGGCCCGTCGTTTCCCACAAGGAGCTCCTTGAGCTGAGGAAACAGCTCAACACGATGGTCGGTGCGTACGTTCACCAGAGCGGCAAGCCGCACGGCGTGATCCACACCGAGCTGCGCCGGGTGTGCGGCGGACCGCCGAGCGCCGAGGCGACCGCCGGGCAGATCCGCGAGCGGATCAAGAAGGTCCAGGAGTGGGCCACCCGCATGAGGTGAGCCGCCCCCGGACACAAGGCGCATAACGGAATCGAGGCCCGTACGCAGGCGGCGTACGGGCCTCGGTCGTGTCCGGGACCGGCCCCCACGGTCGGAACCGGGCACACCTCCCACGCTACGGGGACGAACCGGGCGCCCTTGTCCGCCAAAGTCCCGCGTTCGGGCGACTTAGGTCCCGAACCGCCCGTATCCGGTCGCACGCGCCCGGATTCTGGACGAGGTCTTCCGCTGAGCGGGACAGGTCGCTACTGTCCCGGCTCAAGCAAACGCCCCGTGGCAGCGCCGCCGCGGAGCGCAGCCGGTGTGCCCCGTCCTGCCGGCGGCCTCTGACGTGCGTCGCCGATGGGACCGGTGCCGCAGCTTTCGTACGAGTCCGCTGTCACTCACTCCGAAGGAGAGGGCGTCGTGACCGCGGAAACCTCCCAGACGCTCGACCGGGGACTTAAGGTCCTCAAACTGCTCGCCGACACCGACCACGGCCTGACCGTCACCGAGTTGTCCAACCGACTCGGTGTGAACCGGACCGTCGTCTACCGTCTGCTCGCCACGCTCGAACAGCATGCCCTCGTACGCCGCGACCTCGGCGGCCGCGCCAGGGTCGGGCTCGGCGTGCTGCGGCTCGGCCGGCAGGTCCACCCGCTCGTGCGGGAGGCCGCGCTGCCCGCGCTGCGCTCCCTCGCCGAGGACATCGGGGCGACCGCCCACCTCACCCTCGTCGACGGTGCCGAAGCGCTCGCCGTCGCCGTCGTCGAACCCACCTGGACCGACTACCACGTGGCCTACCGGGCCGGCTTCCGGCACCCGCTCGACCGCGGCGCCGCCGGCCGCGCCATACTCGCGGCCCGCGCCGGCGAACTCACCGAACCCGGCTTCACCCTCACCCACGGCGAGCTGGAAGCCGGCGCCAGCGGCGCCGCCGCGCCCCTCGTCGGCGTCACCGGCATAGAGGGCAGCGTCGGCGTCGTGATGCTCGCGGACGCGGTGCCGGAGCGGGTGGGGCCGCGGGTCGTGGACGCGGCCCGGGAGGTCGCCGACGCGCTGCGCTAGGGCGCGCGGCCGCCAGGGTCACGGTCCGGCAGCGCGGGTCCGGGTTCAGCGCGCCGCCGTCGTGGTGTCGTGCCCGCCGCGGTCCCGCCCCGCGGAACGCATGCCAGCGACGAGGGCGCCGAGCGACGTCCGCTCGTGGGTCACCGACCTGCCCGTCCTCGTCGTCGTCACCAGGCCCGCCCCCCGCAGCGCCCCCGCGTGCGCCGACGCCGTCGCATTGCTCACCCCGAGTGCCCGCGCCAACGCCGACGTGGTGTGGGGCTCGATGAGCAGGCGGAGGAGGTTCGCCCGGGTGCGGCCCAGGACGGCCGTCAGCGGCTCGTCGGGGTCGCCCTCGGCTTCCGGTACGGGCGGGAGGCCGGGGCCCGCCGGGTAGGTCAGGACCACGGGGCGGGCCGGGAGGTCCTGGAGGAGCGGGCCCGCCGGATGGTGGAAGGTCGGGAGGAGGACCAGGCCCCGGCCGGACAGGTGGACGTCGCGGGCCGGTGGGGGTCCCCCCGGACGGAGTCCGGGGGAGGCCGGCCACTCCCAGACGGCGCCGTTCAGCCGGGCGCCCGGCGCGAGGGCCGTCAGGGCGGCGGCCAGGCCGTGCTCGGCGACCGTGAGGGCGTGCCGGGCGAACTCCTCCCGGTGCAGGTCCTGGATCAGCGGCCAGACCGGGGCGAGGACCGTCTCGTACGCGGCCCGCTGGGCCCGCCGCACGGTCTGCCAGGACGCCTCCTCGCCCGCGTACAGGCCCCGGACCCAGCGCGGCGCGGGCAGCGACCCGGGCCCCGTCCCGTACACCCGCGCCAGCTCGGCGCGGACGACCTCCGGGCCCGTCGCGCGGATGCGGTCGAAGCTGTCGGCGAGGGTGTCGCCGAGGACGTCGAGGAAGTACGGCGGGCGGCCCGCCGGCACCAGGTCGGCGAGCGGGTCGGCGGCGGCCGGCAGGGTGCGCAGGACCCGGCCGCGCCAGCGGCCGAACAGCGGGTCCGGGCGGGGCGCGACGGCCGTCGCCAGGGCCGCGTGCAGTTCCTGGAGCGGTGCCGGACGGGGCGCGAAGCGGACCCGGGCGAAGTCGTCCGCCGTGAAATGGATGCGCAGCACCGGCACAACTCCCCGTCTTCCGCCAGCCTTTCGGGCAGGCCCTGAACCTTCGCGCCGCAACGGCCTCCGCTCCGACGATGCTCGCATGACTTCTCGACGCATGAACTCCCGACCGACGACTTCCGGTTACACGACATCTCGGCGCACCGTCCTCACCGGTGCCGTGCTCGGCACCGCCGCCGCCCTCCTGCCCGGGATCGCGCGGGCCCGCACCGCGCTCCGGCTTCCCGAGCCGACCGGCCCCCACCCCGTCGGCCTGCGCACCGTCCACCTCACCGACCCCTCGCGCACCGACCCCTGGGAGGGCGGCCCGCGCGAGGTGATGCTCACCGTCCTCTACCCGGCCCGGGACGTCCGCGGCTGCCCGCGCGCCCCGCAGCTGACCCCGGCCGCCGCCCAGGTCTTCGCCGAACTGGCGCCGCGCGTCCACCCCGGCCTTCCCGAGGCGGGCGCGGTCGACTGGGGCGCCGTCCTCACCCACGGGTACCTGGACGCGGCCCCGCTGCCGGGGCCCCGGCCCGTGCTGCTCTACAGCCCGGGCGGCGGCGACTCCCGCACCCTCGGCACCCATCTCGCCGAGGACCTGGCCAGCCACGGCCGGATCGTCGTCCTCGTCGACCACCCGGGCGACGCCAGCCAGGTGGAGCTGCCGAGCGGGATCCGGGTCACCGCGCTGCGCGGCGAACCGGACCCGGCGACCTTCCGCACCATGATCGACACCCGGGTCGCCGACCTCCGTCTCGTCCTCGACCGCCTCCTCGACCTCCTCCCCGACCACCTCCCGCGCCACGTCGCCGAGGTCCCCGCCATCGGGATCTACGGGCACTCCGCCGGCGGCACCGCCGCCGTCTACACCGCCCTCCACGACCGCCGCGTCCACGCCGTCGCCAACCTGGAGGGCTATCTGGACCTGGACCCATTCGACCCCCAGGGCGCCCTCCACGCCTTCGACCGGCCCCTGCTCCTCCTCCGCACCGACGGCTTCGACGGCGCCGCCCGCATCGAACGCTCCTGGGCCGGCCTCCCCGGCAGCCGCGCCCTGCTGACGGACGCCGACCACTGGGCGCTCACCGACTACGCGGCCCTCGTGCCCCAGCTCCAGAGCGCCGGCCTGGTGACCCCCGCCACCCGGGCCGCGCTCGTCGGCACCGCCGACCCGGCCGCGACCGTCGCGGCGCTGCGCCGGCGGGTCGGCGCCTTCTTCGCCCACCGGCTTCCCCACGGCCGGTCCGGTGGCCTAGCGGGCCTCCGGGCGGGCGCCCAGTAGATTGGGGGCGTGCTCTCCCGTCTCGCAGGTCTCCCGCGCAACCGTGCCCTCGCGTTCTGCGCCGTGCCCGTCGTCGCGCTGCTCGCCGTCGCCGGGCTCGCGCCGCTGCCGTTCTCGATCGCGCAGCCCGGCACGACCGCCGACGTGCTCGGCAAGGACCAGGGCCGCGAGGTGATCACGGTCACCGGCGCCCCGGTCCGGCCGACCGACGGGCAGCTGCGGATGACCACCATCCTGGCCACCGGGCCGTCCGCCGCCATCGACCTCGGGGACGTGACCGACGCCTGGTTCCGCACCGACCGGGCCGTGCTGCCGAAGTCCTCCGTCTACCCGCCGGGGCAGTCCGACAAGGAGATCGAGCAGCACAACCTCGGCCAGATGAAGGAGTCGCAGGACGCGGCGACCCTCGCCGCCCTCGGCTATCTGAAGCTGGACCCGAAGAAGGTGAAGGTGAACCTCCACCTCGCCGACGTCGGCGGCCCCAGCGCCGGACTGCTGTTCTCCCTCGGCATCGTCGACAAGATCGACGGTGACGGTGACGGCGGTGATCTGACCGGCGGCCGGACCGTGGCCGGTACGGGCACGATCGAGCCGGACGGGAAGGTCGGCGCCGTCGGCGGGGTGTCCCTGAAGACGCAGGCCGCCGCGCGCGACGGGGCCACCGTCTTCCTGGTGCCGAAGGACGAGTGCTCCCAGGCGCAGTCGGAGCTGCCGAAGGGGCTGCGGCTCGTCCCGGTCACCGAGCTCAGCGACGCGGTGTCCTCGCTGCGGGCTCTGGAGCAGGGCCAGGAGTCGAAGGTCCCGAGCTGCTAGGGCCGGCGGGCTTCGCGGCGGCCTTCGTGGCGGCCTTGGCGGAGGCGTAGGCGGGGGCGTCCAGCTCGCGCCAGACCGGGAACAGCAGCGGCGACAGGGTCGCCAGGACGAACGCCCCGCCGACCGTCAGCAGCGCCCCCGTGATGCCCACGCTCTCGACCAGGAAGCCCGCGGCCAGCCCGCCGAGCGGGGTGGTGAGCAGCACGGCGGCCGTGCTGGCACCGCCCACGCGGCTGCGCAGCTCCTCGGGCACCACCTCGTAGAAGGCCGTGGTGAGGATCGGGTTGAGCACCCCGGCGCCGAGCCCGCCGAGCACCGCCGCCACCACCATCGGCGGGATGGTGTCGGTGAACGCGGCCGTGAGGATCGGCGCGCCGGATATCAGGAAACCCGCGGTGAAGACCGGCCGGCGCGGGAAGCGCTGGCCCAGCGCGCCGTAGAGCAGGGCGCCGGCGAGCGCGCTGCCGCCGAAGACGGCGACCAGCAGGCCCTGCGCGGCCGAGCCGCCCAGCTCCTCGCGGGCGTGGATCGGCAGGAGCACCGCGCTCCAGCTCAGGGCGAGCCCGTTGGTCACCATCACCATCAGGTCGACGGCGAGCAGCAGCCGCGTGCGCAGCAGGAAGGAGTAGCCCTCGCGCAGGTCGGCGCGGTAGGCGGCGAGGTTCAACGCCGGTGCGTCGCGCAGGGGTTCGGCCGCCGGGACGCCGCGCAGGCCCGCCAGGACGAGCAGGGCGGAGACCAGGAAGGTGGCGCCGTCCACGTACAGCACCGTGTCGGCGCCTATCAGCGCCACGAGCAGGCCCCCGACGGCGGCGCCGGTCATCCTCGCGCCGCGTGACACGGCGTCGTAGAGACTGGCGGCGCGGGACAGCGGGGTGCCGGCGCGCTCGGCGAGGTCGGGGACGAGGACATGGCGGGCGGTCTCGCCGGGGGCGTGGAAGAGGCCGGTGACGCCCATCAGCGCGCACAGCATCCAGAACCGCAGCAGTCCGGCGCCGTTGAGCAGCGGGATGGCGGCGAGCGCGAGCGCGCAGACCAGGTCGGAGGCGACGGAGACCCGGCGGCGGCCGATCCGGTCGATCACGGGCCCGCCGGCGATCGCGGAGACCACGACGGGCACGGCGGCGCAGAAGGCGACGAGGCCGGCCTTGCCGGGGCTTCCCGTGGTCTCCAGGGCGAACCACGGCACGCCGATGAGGGTGAGTGAATTGCCGCTGATGGAGATGGCGTTGGCGGCCAGGACGCTCGCCAGTGGTGTGCGTGAGTGGGTGCGTGAGCGCACCATGAATCCCCCCGGTTTCGTTCGGCTCGTTCGGTTCGTTCGGCTCGGTCAGGCGGCGCGGACGGTTATGCCCTGCGGCCCGGGCAGGGCGAGCTTCAGGCCGAACTCGACGAGCCTCCAGCCCAGCTGGACGCGTAAGGGCGTGGTCGGCGCGGCGGCGGCCGCGGACTCCTGGAGTTCCGTGGCGGTCAGACGGTGCAGCGTGAGATGGACGTCGGCGTGCATGGGTGTGGCCTTCCGGTCGGGGTGGTCGGGCGGTCAGTTCGTGCCGTGCTGGGGGAAGGCGTGCAGGTGCATGCGGACCCGCTGGGCGTCGGCGGCGTCCGCGTCGGCCGCCGCGCTGTACTCGTTGATCAGGTCGTGGATCTTCTCGTTGAGCTCGCTCTGCCGCTCGGGGGTCAGATGGAGCGTGAAGTCGCTCATGTCCGAGGCGCCCACCCAGATGTCGGCCCACTGGTGGCGGGTGCCGAGGTAGGTGTTCAGCTCCTGCGTGTGGATGTTCGCGATCTCGTGGAGATAGACCTCGATGGCGCCCTGGACCTCGGGGTCGGGGTTCTTGTACAGCGCCTCGTCGAAGCTCGTGCCGCCCGCCACCGCCTGCCACCAGCGCTCCCGCCCCTTGCCGCGGTCCGGGGCGTCCTCGATGAAGCCGTGGGCGGCGAGCTGGCGCAGGTGATAGCTGGTGGCGCCGCTCGACTCGCCCAGCCGCTCGGCCAGTTGGGAGGCGGTGGCGGGGCCGTGGTGGCGCAGGGCGCGCAGCAGCTGGATGCGCAGCGGGTGGGCGAGTCCGCGCAGGGAGCGCGGGTCGAGCACCCGGGGGCCGGGCTGCTGCTCCGCGGGTCCGGCTTGGGGGCCGGCCTCGGGACCCGCTTCGGGGCCGCCTTCGCGGCCTGCTTCGCGGTCTGCTTCGGGTTCGTGCTTCTCGGGCATGACTCCACAGTAGAGTTGCAAAGAACCCTCTGCAAGGGTTTTTTGCAGAGACTTCTTTGCAACTCTATGGACCTTCGTGTGGGCCCTCTCGGCCTCACCGCGGCGGCTGGTCCTCCGCGGCCTGTTCCACCAGCGGGATGATCCGCAGGGGGACCGGGTTCTCCATGACGATCGCCGTGGAGGCCCGGACGATGCCCTCGAAGCCGACCACGCGGTCGATCACCCGCTGGAGATCGGCGTTGGAGCGGGCCACCAGCCGGCACAGCATGTCCCCATGGCCGGTCGTCGTGTGCAGCTCCAGGACCTCCGGCACGGTCGCCAGGTGTCCGCGCACGTCGGCGCCCTGGCCCTGCTTGATCTCCAGGGTCGCGAAGGCCGTGACCGGATAGCCGAGGGCCGCCGGGTCCACCTGGGGACCGAAGCCGCGGATGACCCCGTTCGACTGAAGCCGGTCGAGGCGTGCCTGGACCGTGCCGCGCGCCACGCCGAGCCGTCGTGACGCCTCCAGGACCCCGATCCGGGGCTCCTTCGCGAGGAGGACGATGAGCCGTCCGTCCAGATGATCGATCGCCACGACGGCCTCCCGATGGTCATCATGTACAAGTCGCCCGCTCATACTGGCCGGTCGCTGAGCAGATTGACCAGTGGAATAAGAAACTATTGCGCAGCCTGCCGAGCGGCGGGACGCTCATCACATGACTGAGACCATCGATCACACCACTTCCACCGCGCGTGAGGCCGATCCCTTCCCGGTGAAGGGTATGGACGCGGTCGTCTTCGCCGTCGGCAATGCCAAGCAGGCCGCCCACTACTACTCCACGGCCTTCGGCATGAAGCTGGTCGCCTACTCCGGACCGGAGAACGGCAGCCGCGAGACCGCCAACTACGTCCTCACCAACGGCTCCGCCCGTTTCGTGTTCACCTCCGTCATCAAGGCGACCACCGAGTGGGGCCGCTTCATCGCCGACCACGTCACCGAGCACGGCGACGGCGTGATCGACCTGGCGATCGAGGTGCCGGACGCGCGCGCTGCCTACGCCCATGCCGTCGAGCAGGGCGCCACCGGCCTCGTCGAGCCGTACGAGCTCAAGGACGAGCACGGCACCGTCGTCCTCGCCGCCATCGCCACCTACGGCAAGACCCGCCACACCCTCGTCGACCGCTCCGGCTACGACGGCCCCTACCTCCCCGGTTACGTCGCCGCCCAGCCGATGGTCGAGCCGCCGGCCAAGCGCGTCTTCCAGGCCATCGACCACTGCGTCGGCAACGTCGAGCTCGGCAAGATGAACGAGTGGGTCGGCTTCTACAACAAGGTCATGGGCTTCACGAACATGAAGGAGTTCGTGGGCGACGACATCGCGACCGAGTACTCGGCGCTGATGTCGAAGGTCGTCGCCGACGGCACCCTCAAGGTGAAGTTCCCGATCAACGAGCCGGCGATCGCGAAGAAGAAGTCGCAGATCGACGAGTACCTGGAGTTCTACGGCGGCCCCGGCGTCCAGCACATCGCCCTCGCCACCAACGACATCGTCGCCTCGGTGCGCGCGATGCGCGCCGCCGGTGTGCAGTTCCTGGACACGCCGGACTCGTACTACGACACGCTCGGCGAGTGGGTCGGTGACACCCGCGTCCCGATCGAGACCCTGCGCGAGCTGAAGATCCTCGCCGACCGCGACGAGGACGGCTACCTGCTGCAGATCTTCACCAAGCCGGTCCAGGACCGCCCGACCGTCTTCTTCGAGATGATCGAGCGCCACGGCTCCATGGGCTTCGGCAAGGGCAACTTCAAGGCCCTGTTCGAGGCGATCGAGCGCGAGCAGGAGAAGCGCGGCAACCTGTAGCCGCCTCCCCCGAGGATCAGGGGCCCGACCCGGGTGACAGCACCGGGCCGGGCCCCTGCCACGCCCCGGGCGGGTACGGGGGGCCCGCCCGGGGCACCCCCATGCCACCCGCATGCCCCCCGTGCCGGCTACATGCCGGGCTTCTTCGGGACGTCAGGCCTCCCGGGCTTCTCGGGCCGTGCGGCCTTCTCCGGCCGTGCGTCCTTCTCGGGCTGGGCGTCCTTCTCCGGTTGCGCGTCCTTCTCCGGCCGTACGTCCCTGGGCAGCTCGTCCGGCGGGTCGCCGAGCGCCGCGAGCGCCTCCTTCGCGCGGGGCGCGAGCAGCGGCGAGAAGTACGGGTTGATCCGCAGCGCCTCCGCGAGATGGCGGCGGGCCGGGCCGTAGTCCTCCAGGGCCCGCTCGATCTCCCCGCGGTGGTACGCGAACAGCGCGCTGCGCAGCCCCTCGTCGGTGGCCTTCCTCGCGTACACCAGCGCCTCCTTCGGCTCGCCCGAGCGGAAGAGCGCCCAGCCGAGGGCGTCCGCCACCTGTACGGAGCGGTGCCCGGCCGCCCACGCGGCGCGCAGCCGCCGCACCGCATCCGCCGTCCGCACCGCGTCGCCGTGGTCCGCGTCCAGCAGGCCGAGCGTGACCTCCGCCCCGGGCCACTTCTCCGTCCGCAGCCGCTCGTACAGCGCCCGCGCGTCCCCGTCCAGGCCGAGCGACTCGTCCAGCTCGGCCGCCTCCAGGACGTACTCCGGCAGCGGCAACCGCTGCAGGGCCGCCCGCCAGTCCCGTACCGCCTCCTGCGGGCGGCCGAGCGCCGCCTGTGCCCGTGCCCGGCCCGCGAGCGACGGCCCGTGGTCCGGTACGAGACCGAGCGCGGCCGCGTACTGCGCGAGGGCCTCCTTCGGCTCACCCCGCTCCCACGCCAGGTCACCGGCCCGGGACAGCGCCGCCGCCTTCTCCGGGGCGGTCTCCGCCAGCGCCACCGCGTCCAGGGCCGCCGCGCCCGCGTCCTCGCGCCAGCCGAGGTTGCGGTAGAGCTGCGCCGAACGCGCGCTGACCGCCGAGCCCGAGTGCAGTTCGGTCAGCGTCTCGGTCGCCTTCTGGGCCGCCGCGTAGTCGCCGAGACCGTCGTACGCGTCGATCAGGACCGGGTACGCGGCCCAGCGCTTCGGGTCCGCGTTCCGGGCCCGCTCGCCCCACTCCTTGCCCGACTTCCAGTCGCCGCGCGCGTTCGCGAGGGCCGCCATGCCCACCTGTGCGTCCAGGTTCCCGGCGCCCTGTGTCCTCAGGGAGCGCTCCAGGGCCCGCTCGGCCCGCGGCAGGTCCGCCGGGTCCGCGCGCCGCAGCCCCCGCTCCGTGTAGGCCGTGCCGAGCAGAGCCCATGACGCCGCGTCATCCGGATGGGTCCGCAGCCACGTCTCCCGGTCGCCGATCAGCGCGACCAGATCCGGCAGCGCCGCCTGCGCGCCCGCGTTCGCCGCGTGTTTCGCGCGCTCGGCGGCACCGGGCGGCCGCGCCGGGGTCCGGCCGACCAGCTCGGGCACGTACAGCAGCGCCGTCGCCGCGAGCACCGCGCCCACGCCGGAGGCGAGGACCGTCCGCGACACGTTCTCGGGTCTCATGGCGCACACTGTGCGCCCGTACGCCGCTGTACGAAGAGCACACGAGCCAGCGGCGACGGCGGGTTCACACCGATGGCCCCGGGTGCCAGGCTGGACGCATGGACGATCTTCACGAGAGGCTCCACGAACTGCTCCTGGCCGGGCTCCCCGCCGAGGCCGTGCTCACCGACCCCGACGTCACCGCCTCCTACGCCAACGACATGGCGAGCTTCTGCACGGCCGGCACCCCCGCGGCCGTCGTGCTCCCGCGCACCGTCGAACAGGTCCAGCACGTGATGCGCACCGCGACCGAGCTGCGCGTCCCCGTCGTCCCGCAGGGCGCCCGCACCGGCCTGTCCGGCGCCGCCAACGCCTCCGACGGCTGCATCGTGCTCTCGCTCGTCAGGATGGACCGCATCCTGGAGATCGACCCGGTCGACCGGATCGCCGTCGTCGAACCGGGCGTCGTCAACGCCGTGCTCTCGCGGGCCGTCGCCGAACACGGCCTCTACTACCCGCCCGACCCCTCCAGCTGGGAGACGTGCACCATCGGCGGCAACATCGGCACGGCGTCCGGCGGGCTGTGCTGCGTGAAGTACGGGGTCACCGCCGAGTACGTGCTCGGTCTCGACGTCGTCCTCGCCGACGGACGCCTGCTGCGCACCGGCCGGCGTACGGCGAAGGGCGTCGCCGGATACGACCTGACCCGGCTCTTCGTCGGCTCCGAGGGCAGCCTCGGCATCGTCGTCGGGGCCGTGCTCGCGCTCAGGCCGCAGCCGCCCGCCCAGCTCGCGCTCGCCGCCGAGTTCCCCTCGGCGGAGGCGGCCTGCGCGGCCGTCTGCACGATCATGGAGCGCGGCCACACCCCGTCGCTCCTCGAACTGATGGACGGCACCACCGTCCGGGCCGTCAACAGGCTCGCCCACATGGGCCTGCCCGACACCACCGAGGCGCTGCTCCTGTGCGCCTTCGACACCCCGGACCCGGCCGCCGACCTGGCCGCGGTGGGGGAGCTGTGCCGGGCCGCGGGCGCGACGGAGGTCGTACCGGCCGACTCCGTCGCCGAGTCCGAGCTCCTGCTGCAGGCCCGGCGGCTCTCGCTCACCGCCCTGGAGACCATCAAGCCGGCGACGATGATCGACGACGTGTGCGTGCCGCGCACCAGGCTCGCCGCGATGCTCACGGGCACGGCGGCGATCGCCGAGAAGTACGCGCTGACCATCGGCGTCTGCGCGCACGCCGGCGACGGCAACACCCATCCCGTCGTCTGCTTCGACCACGCCGACGAGGACGAGTCGCGGCGGGCGCGGGAGTCCTTCGACGAGATCATGGCGCTCGGCCTCGAACTCGGCGGCACGATCACCGGCGAGCACGGGGTGGGCGTGCTGAAGAAGGAGTGGCTGGCGCGGGAGCTCGGGCCGGTGGGCGTGGAGTTGCAGCGCGGGATCAAGAAGACCTTCGACCCGCTGGGCCTGCTGAACCCGGGCAAGCTCTTCTGACGCGTTCGTACCCGGACCCGGACTCACAGCTCGCCGTCCGCGGACTCGTCCGACGGCCACGGGTCGCGCAGCCAGAGGTCGTCCGCCAGCACGGTGGTCGCGAGCAGTTCGGCGAGCCCGTCGTCGATGCCGAGCTGCTCGGTCTCGGTGCCCGGCGGCACCACGCGCAGGGTCCGCTCCAGCCACGCGGACACCTGCGCGGACGGGGCCTCCAGGAGGGCGTCGCCGTCGGGGGAGGACAGGGCCATCAGGATGACGTTCCGGCCGTCGACCTTCGTCGGCCAGATCCGCACGTCCCCGTGCCCGCACGCCCGGAACACGCCCTCCACGAGCAGCTCGCGCGCGAACGTCCAGTTGACCGGGTGGTCCGAGCCGACGTGGAAGGTGATGTGGACGGCGTACGGGTCGTCGGTGCGGTAGGCGAGCCGGGCGGGGACGGGGACGGAACGCTCGGGGGAGAGGACGAGCTTGAGCTCGAGCTCGCGCTCGACGACGTTGTTGTTGTCGGTGTTCTGCATGGCGTGTGGCCTCTCTGGGTGGGGCCCGTGGGTGGGCCTTCACTGGGAGAGAGGGGGGTCGGGCGGATCCATTACGCGACTCCGGAAAAGTTTCTGGGAAATTTTTCCGGGGCGGGTCCGGGGCGGGTCGGGAGCGGGTCGGGGCGGGTCCGGGCCGGGTTTCGGGGTGGGTCTACGGGGGTAGGCGAGGGCCCGAGGGTCACTCTGGGTGACGATTTCGCGAGGGTGTCCCTCGAAGGCGGGCTTTCTGGTGGGCTCCTTGTCCCAGCGGGGTCGTTCTTCGTTACTGTCCTCCCTGGGCCGCGGGCGCGGCCCAGCGCGGATCAAGGCGTTGTGACGGAACGGAGTCGGGGCAGTGGCTACTCCTCCAGGAGGCGGCGGAGACGTACCGCAGGCGGGCTACTACCCGGACCCGTCCATTCCGGGGTACATCCGCTTCTGGAACGGCAGTGCGTGGGTCCCCGGCACCAGCCGCCCGGCCCCCAAGGAGGGCGAGGCCCTCCCCGGCGCGCCCCGCTCCGTCGCGGCCGCCCAGCCGGCCCCCTCGGTCGAGGAAACGGGCCCCATGTTCCTGGACGAGGCCCCCGCGGCCGCGTCCGCGGGCGAGCCCGCCTCGGCCTGGCAGGCCTCCACCTCCCAGCAGACGGGCTTCGGCGGCGACCGCGACCAACGGGTCTCGTGGGGACGGCCGGACGCGACGGACCCGCGCTCGGCGGGAACGGGGTGGCCTGCGGCCGGCGGCGAACACGGGCAGCCGGCCGCGCCTGACGGCTCCGACGCGCCCCGCCCGGCGGTCCCGGGCCAGACGGCCGGGACCGAGGCCGCGTGGCCGGCGGGCGGTGGCGCTGCCGCCGGGTCTGCGCCTGCGTGGCCCGCGGCCGGCGGCGGCGCCGACTCGGGCGCGGCCGGTTCGGGTGCAGGCCGTGGCGCGGGTACGGCCCAGGGCGCCGGTACGGACGCGGCAGCCGCCTGGCCTCCGGCCGGCGGTGGCGCCGAGGGCGCCGGACAGCGCACGACGGGGCCGGCCGGGCAGCCCGGCGCCCGGGACGCCGCAGGGCCGGGTCATGGGAACGCCGGTACGGCGCGGGCGACTTCCGACGGCGCCGCGGCCGGTGCGCCTGCGTGGCCTGCTGCCGACGCCAGGCAGGGCGCCGTGGCCCAGCCGAGTTCCGGTACGGCGGGGACGCCTTCCGGAGGCCGTACGCCCGGCGGTGCCGCCGGGGCTGTGCCCGCCTGGCCCGCCGCCGACGGGCAGCCTGACACCCGATCGGGTGCTTCTGCCGACGCCGCTTCGGCTTGGCCTGCGGCCGACGCACAGTCCAGCGGCCGTGCGCCTGGCGCCGCCGCCACCGACGCGGCTGTGTCGGGCCAGGCGGCTGGAGCCCCCGCTTGGCCGGCGGCCGGAAGTGGCGCGGCTCAGGCGGGGACGCCTTCCGGCGCCCGTACGCCCGGCGGCGCTGCCGCCGCCCCCGAATCCGCCGCGCCGGGCCAGGGGTCCGGCGGCGGGTCCCACTCCTGGCCTGCGGCCGGAGCCGGCACCGACGGCGCGCGCGGCGCGACTCCGTCCCGTGGACAGGCATCGAGCAGCGCCACCGGTTCGACGGCTCCCGAATGGTCCGCTGACGCCGACTCGGCCGTACGGGGCGGTTCCGCCGGCGCCGACGACGGCGGCCGGGGGCCCGGTGCGGCCTCCGCAACGGGCAACGGCGCCCAAGGCCCCGGCGGCGCCCAGACCGTGAGGCCGGGAGGCTCCGCGGCCGAAGGCGCGGCTGCCGCGCCGGGCCACGGCCCCGGTCCGGGGCGCCCGGTGGCCGACGGCGCGGGGGCCGCGGCCTGGTCCGGCGCTGCCTCGCCGCGCTCCGACGCGAACGCCGCCCCGGCGGCGCCCGCCTGGCCCACGGCCGGCTCGCAGCCGTCGGCCCCCGCCGCCGCGTCCGCGCGGCTCGGCGGGATGCCCATAAACCCGGCCGCTGCCCCGCAGACGGCAACCCCGCAGACGGCAACCCCGCACGGCGCCGCCCCGCAGACGGCGGCACCTCACGCCGCCGCCCCTCACGCCGCCGCCCCTCACCCCGCCGCCCCCTGGGCGCCGCAAGGGCCGTCCGCCCCGGCGTCCGACTCCGCGCCTCCCGTCGTCCCCTGGAAGCCTCCCGTCGACGACCCCTTCCTCTCCGCCGCCCGGGAGCAGGCGGCCGCGCGGCCCGCCGGGATGGGGCGGCGGCTGCTCGCGCGGATCGTGGACGGGGTGGTCTTCGGCGCGGCCGTGGGGGCCGTCGCGTATCCCTTCGTCAGCGCGGCGCTCGCGCACATCGAGGAGAAGATCGAGGCGGCGCGGCAGTCCGGGGTCACCGTGCAGGTGTGGCTGCTGGACTCCACGACGGCGGTGCAGTTCGGGATCGTGCTGGCCGCGTTCTTCGTGCTCGGGGTCGTCTACGAGGTGGTGCCGACCGCGAAGTGGGGGCGCACGCTGGGCAAGAAGGTGTGCGGGATCCAGGTGCGGGACATCGAGGCGCACGAGCCGCCCACGTTCGGGGCCGCGCTGCGGCGGTGGCTGGTGTACGGGGTGCTCGGGCTGATCGGGGTCGGGGTGCTGAACGTGCTGTGGTGCCTGTTCGACAGGCCGTGGCGGCAGTGCTGGCACGACAAGGCGGCCCGGACCTTCGTGGCCCGGTAGGCGCCACCCGGGAACCGTCCCACCGTCCCCCGAACGGGCGGCGATTCCTTGCGGGGCTCATGGGGGCGGGATGCACTGCCCCCATGAGCAACGATCAGCCGCCGCCTCCGCCCTCGGGTCCGCCGCCCGAGGACGACCCGTTCAGCAAGCGGCCCACGGGGCCGCCAGGTCCGCCGCCCGGCCCACCACCCGACGGCCCGCCCCCTGGCGGCCCGCCCCCGCCCGGGAACCCGTACGACAACGTGCCGCCGCCCCCACCCCCGTACGGCGGAAACGGCGGTTACGGCTACGGCGGGCCCGACCCCCTGTCCGGCATGCCCCCGCTCGCCGACTCCGGGCGCCGGATCCTCGCCCGGGTCATCGACTGGCTGATCATCGCCGTGCCGCTCGCGATCATCGGCATCCCGTTCGACGTCTACAAGCGCGCCGGCAACAGCGACAACTTCGACGCCACCGTCAACAGCCTCAACGGCGGCGGCCAGTTGGCGTTCCAGCTGCTCACGATCGTCGCGTACGTCGCGTACGACACCGTCATGATCGCGACGCAGCGCGGCCAGACCCTCGGCAAGAAGTGGATGAAGCTGCGCGTCGCGATGCTCAACGACGGGTCGACGCCGCCGATGAGCACCTCGCTCGTCCGCGCGCTCGTGCTCTGGCTGCCCGCGCTGATCTGCTGCGCCTGTCTGTGGCCGCTGCTCCTGCTCATCCTGATCCTCGTGGACAAGCCGTACAAGCAGGGTCTGCACGACAAGGCCGCCAAGACGGTCGTCGTGTCCGTGCCGCAGTAGTCCCGGACTACGAACCGATCCGGGTGTCCGCCCCCGCGCCCACGGACGCGGCCGGCACCCGGATCTCCTCGTGCGGGGCCCCGGCCGCGTCCGGAGTCTTGACGGCTCGCGCCCGTACCGGCATCGTCACCGCCACCAGCAGTCCCAGCATCAGCCCCGCGGCGCAGATCGCCGCGATGCCGAGCGTCGTGGTCGTGCCGGAGAGCAGCAGCAGGGCGGCCGTCGACAGCACGACGGTGGCCGAACCGTAGGCGAACTGGGCGACGTTCACGGCGTTCGGGCGCATGACGGGTACCGTCCCTCGGAGCGAGCGTGGCAACGGACGACTCTATGACGGTGGATGCCCGAGCGGAACCGTAAGTAAGCGTGACCTAACCCACGGGTCGCGGGAGCCGGTGCACAGGGGGCGCAAGGGCGCACGGCCCAGCGCCGGTCCGGGCGTGCGCCCTCCCGCGCCCCGTACGGACCTCGGCCGCACTCACCCCGAGTTCGTTCGATGTTCGACTATCGGAAATCCGCTCCTGCATAGTGCAGTTGGCCTGTCCAAGTCAAGATCTGTCTTTTCTGCTTCAACTCCGGTCGAATGTCGTCACTTGTGACGCGCGCTTCCGCCCGGGCGGACACCCCACCATGAGATCCGCCGGTGTCGAGCGCGCCCTGGGGAGGACGAAACAAGTGACCAACAAGCGACGGGCGATCAGCGCGTCCGCCGTCGTCGTGGTGCTCGCGGCCACCGCTGCCACCGCCTCGACGTTCGGCACCGCCTGGGCCGACTCGCACACCTCGGAGCCGGCGGCCAGTGCCGCGGCCCGGGCCAAGGCGATCGACAAGACCGCGGTCGACCACGACCTCGACGGTCCGTTCAGCAAGCAGCAGGAGCAGGCGCGTAAGGCCGCCCTCGAGCAGGTGCTCAAGGGCGAGACCAAGGTCGAGAAGCGCAACGGCTCCCAGGTCGTCAAGCTCGACACCAAGAAGTACGTCGAGCTCGGCCGTGAGAAGACCGACAAGATCTTCACGATCCTCGTCGAGTTCGGCGACAAGGTGGACAACACCACCCTGGTCGACCGCAAGGACGACGACACCACGGACCTCAAGCCGAAGTACGGCGGAGAGCCCGGCCCGCTGCACAACACCATCGCGAAGCCCGACCGTGCGACGGACAACTCGACGGCCTGGCAGGCGGACTACAACCAGCAGCACTTCCAGGACCTGTACTTCGGCACCGGCAAGGACAAGGCCGGCAACCCGAAGCACTCCATGAAGACCTTCTACGAGCGCACCTCGTCCGGCCGTTACTCGGTCGACGGCGAGGTCTCGGACTGGGTCAAGGTCCCGTACAACGAGGCCCGTTACGGCTCCAACTACTGCGGCCAGACCAACTGCGCCAACGTGTGGGACACCGTCCGTGACGGCGTCAACGCCTGGGTCGCCGACCAGAAGGCCAAGGGCAAGACCGACGCCGAGATCAAGGCCGACCTGTCGAAGTACGACCAGTGGGACCGTTACGACCACGACGGCGACGGCAACTTCAACGAGCCCGACGGCTACATCGACCACTTCCAGATCGTCCACGCGGGCGAGGACGAGTCGGCCGGCGGCGGCGTCCAGGGCAAGAACGCCCTGTGGGCCCACCGCTGGTACGCCTACGGCACCGACGCCGGCAAGACCGGCCCGGCGGACAACAAGTCCGGCGGTACGCAGATCGGCGACACCGGCATCTGGGTCGGCGACTACACGATGCAGCCGGAGAACGGCGGCCTCGGCGTCTTCGCCCACGAGTACGGCCACGACCTCGGTCTGCCGGACCACTACGACACCTCCGGCGGCGGCGAGAACTCGACCGGCTTCTGGGACCTGATGTCCTCCGGTTCCTGGCTCGGCACCGGCAAGGACTCCATCGGCGACCTGCCCGGCGACATGAGCGCCTGGGACAAGCTGCAGCTCGGCTGGCTGAACTACGCCAAGGTCAACGACTGGCAGCGCGCCACCAAGACCAAGTTCAAGCTGGGTGTCTCGGAGTACAACACCAAGAACCCGCAGGCGCTCCTCGTCGAGCTGCCGAAGAGCAAGGTCTCCACCGACGTCGTGGCTCCCGCCGAGGGCGCCTCGCAGTGGTGGAGCAACATGGGTGACGACCTCAAGAACACCCTCACCCGTGACGTCGACCTGACCGGCAAGGCGAAGGCCCAGCTGGACCTGCAGGGCTGGTACGACATCGAGCAGGACTACGACTTCCTGTACGCCGAGGTCTCCACCGACGGCGGCACCAACTGGACCGCCCTCGACGGCACCGCCGACGGCGTGGCCCTGCAGAAGGACGCCTCCGGCGCCCCGGCGCTGACGGGTACCTCCGGCGCGTACAAGAAGCTCTCGTACAACCTGGACGCCTACGCGGGCAAGAAGGTCAAGCTCCGCTTCCGCTACCAGACGGACGGCGGCGCGGGCGGCAAGGGCTTCACCGCCGACGCCATCACGCTGACCGCCGACGGTGCCACCGTCTTCTCGGACAACGCCGAGAACGGTGACAACGGCTGGGTCGCCAAGGGCTTCTCGCGCATCGGCAAGGGCTTCACGAAGGAGTACGAGCAGTACTACATCGCGGAGAACCGCCAGTACACCTCGTACGACAAGACCCTGAAGACCGGCCCGTACAACTTCGGCTTCACCGGTGACAAGGCCAGCTGGGTCGAGCACTACGCGTACCAGAACGGTCTGCTGATCTGGAAGTGGGACCTGTCCCAGAAGGACAACAACACCTCCCAGCACCCGGGCAAGGGCCTCGTCCTCCCGATCGACTCGCACCCGAGCCCGCTGAAGTGGCGTGACGGCACCCTGATGCGCAACCGCGTCCAGGCCTACGACTCGCCGTTCAGCATCTCCGGCACGGACGGCTTCCAGCTGCACAAGCTGGACCAGGCGACCTGGGTCCCGTCCCAGGCCGGCAACCCGGTCTTCGACGACCACAAGGGTGTCTACTGGTTCGCCGAGACCCCGCTCGCCGGTGTCCAGGTAACTGACACCAACACCCAGATCCGTGTTCTCAAGGAGGCCAAGGACGGCTCCACGGTCACGGTCCAGGTCGGCCCGTCGGTGAAGTAACAGCGAATTCTCCTGCATCACCGCAGGTCAGAGCATGATCGGCCGTCGCCCCCTAGCGGGCGGCGGCCGATCGTGTTTAGGTGCGTCTTACGGCCTCGGCCGCCCGACCTTATTGACAGTAGTTCCACGGGGGAGTGGTTCCGCATGCCCAACGGAGGGTTCTGCAGACTGCCGGGAGGCAGTGTCGTCGTCGCCATCGGACTGCCCAGCCCGGCCGGCGACGGCGCCACCGTGCGCTTCCTGGTGCACGCCGCGAACCGGGCCCGCGCCCTGACCCGGCTGCGGAACCTGGGCCTGCGCGCCGTCTACCTCCGCGGCAACGCCGAGCCGCCCACACCGGACGAGATAACGGCCGTGCTGCACCACCCGGAGGGCCTGCTCTGGCGGATCGACGCCCAGGAGCTGTGGCACCCGGTCCGGTCGCTGCCGAAGGCCCCCGCCGCCTAGCGCCGGAGGCCCCCGCGCGGCCCGGCCCCGGAGGTCAGCGGGCCACGACCGGATTGCCGGTGAGCGCCACGCCCGCCTGCCGCAGCTCCTCCATGGCCCGGTCCGTGGTCTCCTGCGCCACCGCGGCCGTCAGGTCGAGCAGCACCCGGGTGTGGAAGCCCTCGCGGGCCGCGTCCAGGGCCGTGGCGCGCACGCAGTGGTCGGTGGCGATGCCGACGACGTCGACCTCGGTGACCTTGCGGGCGCGCAGCCAGTCGGCCAGCGTGCTGCCGTTCTCGTCGCGCCCCTCGAAGCCGCTGTACGCCGCCTCGTAGGCGCCCTTGTCGAAGACCGCGGCGATCGCGCCGCTGGCGACGGCGGGTGCGAAGTTCGGGTGGAAGCCGACGCCCTCGGTGCCGGCCACGCAGTGCCGCGGCCAGGAGGTGAGGTAGTCCGGCTCGTCGGAGAAGTGGGCGCCCGGCTCGACGTGGTGGTCGCGGGTGGCGACGACGTGCTGGTACGCGGCCCCCGCCGTCTCGCCGACCAGCTCGGTGATGGCGGCGGCGACGTCCGCGCCGCCCGCCACCGCGAGGCTGCCGCCCTCGCAGAAGTCGTTCTGAACGTCCACAACGATCAATGCGCGGTGCATGGCGGGTGTCCTTAGCGAGGCGTCGGCGGGGTGGTCCTGGGAATGGGGTCGAGCCTAGAGACTTCCCCCTCCCTTAGGGAGGGGGCGCTCTGAGGCATTACGAGTGCCTTGCTCAGGCGTACTCGGTCGGCAGCACCGGCTCGCCGCGCGACAGCTGCATCGCCGACAGCGGGAGCGCCGCCCGCGCCGCGATGTGCCGGGCGCGGGCCGCCTCCAGCGGCTCGCGGGCCACCACGTCGCCGCCCTTGACCAGCTCGACCAGGAGCTGCCGGTCGACGAGCTCCGGCGGTACCGGGCCGGTGCCGATCACCTCGGCCTCGGCGACGCCCTCGGCGTCCGCCCGGCGCGCGGCCCACTTGCGGCCGCCGACCGAGGCCTTGCCGCCCAGCGACTTCTTCGCGACCGGGACCAGCGGGGCCTTCGGGTCGGCCGAGGAGGCCCGGGCGACCAGCTTGTAGACCATCGAGCAGGTGGGGTGGCCGCTGCCGGTGACGAGCTGGGTGCCGACCCCGTACGCGTCGACCGGCGCGGCCGCGAGCGAGGCGATGGCGTACTCGTCGAGGTCGGAGGTGACCACGATCCTGGTGTCCCGCGCGCCCAGCTCGTCCAGCTGCGCCCGCACCCGGTGCGCGACGAGCAGCAGGTCGCCGGAGTCGATCCGGACGGCGCCGAGCCCGGTGCCGGCCACCTCGACGGCGGTACGGACGGCCTCGGCGACGTCGTAGGTGTCGACGAGCAGGGTCGTACCGCTGCCGAGCGAGTCGATCTGGGCGCGGAACGCGTCGCGCTCGGTGTCGTGCAGCAGGGTGAAGGCGTGCGCGGAGGTGCCCACCGTCGGGATGCCGTAGCGGAAGCCGGCGGCGAGGTCGGAGGTGGAGTCGAAGCCGCCCACGTAGGCGGCGCGCGAGGAGGCCACGGCGGCCAGCTCGTGGGTGCGGCGGGCGCCCATCTCGATGAGCCGCCGGCCGCCGGCGGCGACCGACATGCGCGAGGCGGCGGCCGCGATGGCGGAGTCGTGGTTGAGGATCGAGAGGATCACCGTCTCCAGGAGCACGCACTCGGCGAAGGTGCCCTCGACGCGCAGGAGCGGCGAGCCGGGGAAGTACACCTCGCCCTCGGGGTAGCCCCAGATGTCGCCGGAGAAGCGGTAGCGGGAGAGCCATTCGAGGGTCGGCTCGTCGACGATGTTCCGCTCGCGCAGGAAGCCGAGCACGCCCGCGTCGAAGCGGAAGTTCTCGACGGCGTCCAGGACCCGGCCGACGCCCGCCACCACGCCGTAGCGCCGCCCCTCGGGCAGCCGGCGGGTGAAGACCTCGAAGACGGACCTGCGGTCCGCGGTGCCGGCCCTGAGGGCCGCCTGCAGCATGGTCAGCTCGTACTGGTCGGTGAAGAGCGCGGTCGACGGCACGTCCACCGGCAGCCCAAGGTCCGCAGCGTTCATGTGATGATGCTAGCGCAGTATTCGTCAGATTGACGAATACTGCGCGAACGGCGCGCGAAGGTTGCGTCTGTGTGGGGGGTCGGTTTGTGCGGCACCCCCTCTCAAGTGGCAGCATGGGGTAAGTGAGCGTTGCGCCTATCGAGATCGAACGGACCGAATCGGCCGAGGAGGTCTCCGCCGTCGTCGAACCCGACGTGCCCTGGGTGACCCTCGTCCACAACGACCCGGTCAACCTGATGAGCTATGTCACCTACGTCTTCCAGGCGTACTTCGGCTACTCCAAGGACAAGGCGCACAAGCTGATGCTCGACGTGCACAACAAGGGCCGCGCGGTGGTCTCCAGCGGCACCCGCGAGGAGATGGAACGGGACGTGCAGGCGATGCACGGCTACGGCCTGTGGGCGACCCTCTCGCAGGACCGCGGCTGATGGCGGGGCGTTTCGAGGCGCTGCCCGGCGGCGGTGCGGCCGTCGCGCTCGACGAGGTCGAGGTCTCCATCCTGCGTTCGCTCGCGGTCCAGCTCATGGAGCTGATCGGCCCGGGCGACGAGCCGGTCGCGGGCGAGGACCCGCTGGCCGCACTGTTCGCCGAGGGCCCGAGCGAGCCGCCGTCCGACCCGGCCCTGCGCCGGCTCTTCCCCGACGCGTACGGGGACGACACGGACGAGCTGCGCCAGGCCGCCGCGGACTTCCGCCGCTTCACCGAGAACGACCTGCGGGCCCGCAAGCGCGACGACGCCCTGACCATGGTCCGCAGCCTCGACTCGCTCGCCTCCGACTCGGCGGCGGCCGGCGAGGGTGGCGGCGGGATCCTCAAGCTCACCGTCGACGAGTCCCGCGCCTGGCTCGGCGCGCTCAACGACCTGCGGCTGACCATCGGCACCCGGCTGGAGGTCACGGAGGACGACGAGACCGAGCAGCTGTACCGGCTGCCGGACGAGGACCCGCGCAAGCCGATGGTGATGGCCTACCTGTGGCTGGGCGGGCTGCAGGAGACGCTCGTCGAGACGCTGATGCCGTAGCCGACGGCGTAGTGGATCCAGCCGTTCCGGTACGGGATCACACTGTTCAGCGTGCGTTCGCTCAGCGGACGCTCAAATCCGGATAACGAATACGTTATCCAAGTGCCCTTCTTGCCGTCTTGAGTCCTGTCTGTCCGGATTTTTTTGTGGTGCGCGTCACGCCCATACCCACTGATCACGGTTAAGCGCGTGATAAATCTTCACGACCACCCGGGGACGCCACCCCTGTCCCCGGGGGCGCTTCGACCGGCTGATCGCCGGTGGCACTCCATTCCACATCCGGGGGGATCAGGACCTGATCCGCAGCACAGACGGCCGAGCCGGCCGGTGCGCGGATCAACATGGAGAAAGGGCGCACCACCATGACCTCAGTGCAGGTCGACCAGCAGCACGACGGCAATGAGGCGGCGGACTCCGCTCCGGCCGAGGGTTACCACCGGGCACTCGGCGCCCGTCAGATCCAGATGATCGCGATCGGCGGCGCCATCGGCACCGGTCTCTTCCTGGGCGCGGGCAAGGGCATCTCCATCGCGGGACCGAGCCTGATCCTCGCGTACGCCGTCGCGGGCCTCGTCATCTTCTTCATCATGCGGGCGCTCGGCGAGCTCCTCATGTACCGCCCCGTGTCCGGCTCCTTCTCGGAGTACGCACGCGAGTTCATCGGCCCCTTCGCGGGCTTCGTGACCGGCTGGACCTACTGGCTCTTCTGGGTCGTCACCGGCATCACCGAGGTCACCGCCGCGGCCACCTACATGACGTACTGGTGGGACATCCCGCAGTGGCTGTCCGCCCTCGTCTTCACCGTCATCCTCTACGGCGCCAACCTGATCTCCGTGAAGCTCTTCGGCGAGCTGGAGTTCTGGTTCTCGATGGTCAAGGTCACCGCGATCGTCGGCATGATCCTGATCTGCGCCGGCATCCTCACCCTCGGCTTCTCCGACGCCGGTGACACCGCGTCCCTCACCCACCTGTGGGACCTGGGCGGCTTCTTCGCCGGCAAGAACGGCATCTTCTCGACCCTGATGACCCTGCAGATGGTCATGTTCGCCTTCCTCGCCGTCGAGCTGGTCGGCGTCACCGCGGGCGAGTCCAAGGACCCGAAGACCGTCCTGCCGAAGGCCATCAACACCGTGCCGTGGCGCATCGCCGTCTTCTACGTCGGCGCGCTGATCATGATCCTGTCGGTCGTCCCGTGGACCGCGTTCCATCCGGGCGTCTCCCCGTTCGTCGAGGCCTTCGAGCGGATGGGCCTCGGCGTCGGCGCCGCGATCGTCAACTTCGTCGTCCTGACGGCCGCGCTCTCCTCCTGCAACTCGGGCATGTACTCCACCGGCCGCATGCTGCGCGACCTCGCGCTCAACGGTCAGGGCCCGAAGGCCTTCACCAAGCTGACGAAGTCCGGCACCCCGCTGGTCGGCACCACCGTCTCGGCCGCGCTGATGCTGGTCGGCGTCGGGATCAACTACCAGTGGCCCGGCGAGGCGTTCAACTACGTCGTCTCCTTCGCCACCATCTCCGGCATGTGGGCCTGGATCGTCATCCTCGTCTGCCAGATCCGCTACCGCCTCAAGGCCGACCGCGGCGAGCTGCCCCAGTCCTCCTTCAAGGCACCGGGCGGCATCTGGTTCAGCGTCTTCTCGCTCGCCTTCATCGGCATGGTCATCGTGACCATGGGCATGGACAAGGACAACCGCGTGGCCCTGTACGGCGCGCCGGTGTGGGGTCTGATCCTCGCGGTCTCGTACCTGGCGCTGAAGGCCCGCAACCCCGAGGGTGCCGCCTTCGCCAAGCGGTCCTGACCAGCACTTTCTCAGTATTCGGGCCGTCTCGTACCAAACCTCGGTACGGGGCGGCCCGTCTGCTTATCCTGTCGGCATGCTGACCATCACCCGAGCCCTGTACGACCAGATCGTGGAACACTCCCGCGCGGACCACCCCGACGAGGCATGCGGCGTGGTCGCGGGGCCGGTCGGCGAGGGCCGCCCCGAGCGCTTCATCCCGATGCTGAACGCGGCGCGCTCGCCCACGTTCTACGAGTTCGACTCCGCCGACCTGCTCAAGCTGTACCGCGAGATGGACGACCGGGACGAGGAGCCCGTGATCATCTACCACTCGCACACCGCGACCGAGGCGTACCCGTCCCGTACGGACATCTCGTACGCCAACGAGCCGGGCGCCCACTACGTCCTCGTCTCCACCGCCGACACCGACGGCGCGGGCCCCTTCCAGTTCCGCTCGTACACGATCGTCGACGGAGTCGTCGAGGAGGAAGAGGTCAAGGTCGTCGAGGCGTACGAGTGATCGCGCGGCGCTGAGCGCGGGCCCGGACCCTGCCGGGCCCGTCCGTCAGACGAACGCGAACTGTCCGTGATGTGAGATCACATTCCGGAACCCGGACCGGGAATCGATACGATGAGCGCATGGTTTTCCACGACGTGAGCGAAGAGACGCCGGGCACGCCCCTGCTCGTGGCGCGGCTGCACGTCGACCTGTGCCGCCTCGCCAGCGCGATGTGTCCGCCGCGCGCTGCGCTCTGAACCACCTGCCGTCAGGCCCGAGCGCACCCGAACTCCGAGTACGTCCGAGTACGACCCCTCCGCGCGGGGGCCAGAGCCGCGCGCCCGACCGCCCCTTCCGACAGGAGCCCACGACATGGCCATCGAGGTCCGCATCCCGACCATCCTCCGCACCTACACCGACGGCGCCAAGGCCGTCGAGGGCAGCGGTGACACCCTCGCCGAGCTCTTCGCCGACCTGGAGTCCCGCCACGCCGGGATCGAGGCCCGCATCGTCGACGACGGCAAGCTGCGCCGCTTCGTCAACGTCTACCTGAACGACGAGGACGTCCGCTTCCTCGACGGCATCGAGACCAAGCTCGCCGACGGCGACAACGTGACGATCCTGCCGGCCGTCGCCGGCGGCATGGTCTGAGCGGTCTGATCCCGATGCGTTACGACTCTCCGCTGGCGGCGGTCGGCAACACGCCGCTGGTCCGACTGCCCCGGCTCTCCCCGTCGGACGACGTCCGCATCTGGGCCAAGCTGGAGGACCGCAACCCCACCGGCTCGGTCAAGGACCGCCCCGCGCTCCACATGATCGAGCAGGCGGAGAAGGACGGCCGGCTCACCCCCGGCTGCACGATCCTGGAGCCCACCAGCGGCAACACCGGCATCTCGCTCGCCATGGCGGCCAAGCTCAAGGGCTACCGCATCGTGTGCGTCATGCCGGAGAACACCAGCGAGGAGCGCCGCCAGCTGCTCGCCATGTGGGGCGCCGAGATCATCTCCTCACCGGCCGCGGGCGGCTCCAACACCGCAGTCCGCGTCGCCAAGGAGCTGGCGGCGGAGCACCCCGACTGGGTCATGCTCTACCAGTACGGCAACCCGGACAACGCGGGCGCCCACTACGCCACCACCGGCCCCGAGATCCTCGCCGACCTGCCGTCCGTCACGCACTTCGTGGCGGGCCTCGGCACCACGGGCACGCTCATGGGCGTCGGCCGCTACCTGCGCGAACACAAGCCCGACGTCAAGATCGTCGCCGCCGAGCCGCGCTACGACGACCTCGTCTACGGCCTGCGCAACCTCGACGAGGGCTTCGTCCCCGAGCTCTACGACGCCTCCGTCCTCACCACCCGCTTCTCCGTCGGCTCCGCCGACGCCGTCACCCGCACCCGCGAACTCCTCCAGCAGGAGGGCATCTTCGCCGGCGTCTCCACCGGCGCCGCCCTGCACGCGGCCATCGGCGTCGGCAAGAAGGCCGTCAAGGCCGGCGAGAGCGCCGACATCGTCTTCGTCGTCGCCGACGGCGGCTGGAAGTACCTCTCGACGGGCCTCTACACCGCGGCGACGACCGAAGAGGCGATCGCGACGGTGCAGGACCAGCTCTGGGCGTAGCCCCAGCAGCCCGAACGCGTACGAAGCCCGGAGGCCGGAGCCCCCGGGCTTCGTGGTGTCCGGCCCCGCGTGCCCGCCCCGGGCGGCGCTGCCGTCCCCGCGCTCACCGCGCCAGATGCCGCACCTGGTCCCACACCACCGGGTCCGCCGTTCCCACCCTCCGGCGGAAGCCCCACACCGGGACGTCGCGCAGCTCGTCCGTCTCCAGGAAGCTCGGGCGGCCCTGGGCGTCACCCACCGAGCCCGGCGGCAGGGCGATGACGCCCGGGCGCTCGTCGTGGTACTTGCTGGTGATCTTGACGACCAGGGCGGTGTCGTGGCGCAGGGCGAGGACCAGACAGGGGCGGTCCTTGGCGCCGGGCCCGTCCTCGTACGGGACCTCCGCCCACCAGATCTCACCCGCGCGCGGCAGCCGCGCCGGCGCCTTCGCGCGCCCGGCGGGCGGGGCCGGGCGGGCCGGGCGGCCCGGCGGGCGTCCGCGGCCCGCGGGCCGGCGGGTCCCGGCCGGGCGCCGCCCCGTCCCTCCGGACCTCGTCCGGGGGGACCCCCAGGCGAGCACCGCGACGAGCGCGACCACCACGGCCGCCACGAGCGCCGGCCACCACGACATGTCCATACCTCAAGAAGGTACCGGCGCGCCGCTCACCCGGCCGCGCCGCCCCGCCATCCATCCGAACCGGTGACAGAGCCCGTGAGTTCGCCCACAACGGGCCGCCACGGAGGAGCGACCGGCCGCCACGCGCCGTACGCTCGACAGACCGCACGACCTCCCCTCTCAGCGCGCTTTCCGCTCCCGTACACGGAGGTTCACGCTCCATGAAGCTCACCGTCGTCGGCTGCTCAGGGTCGTTCCCGTCCGCGGAATCGGCCTGCTCGAGCTACCTCGTCGAGGCCGACGGCTTCCGGCTGCTCCTCGACATGGGCAACGGCGCCCTCGGCGAGCTGCAGCGCCACATCGGTCTGTACGACCTCGACGCGATCTTCCTCAGCCACCTGCACGCCGACCACTGCATCGACATGTGCGGCTATTTCGTCGCCCGCTACTACCGCCACGAGGGCGGCCGCTGCGACGCGATCCCCGTCTACGCCCCCGAGGGCGCCGAGCAGCGGCTGACCACGGCGTACGCGGACACGCCGTCGCCCACCTCGATGCGCGAGGTCTTCGACTTCCACACGCTGAAGTCGGGCTCGTTCGAGATCGGCCCCTTCTCCGTGCGCACGGAGAAGGTGTGCCATCCGGTCGAGGCGTTCGGCATCCGCGTCGAGCACGGCGGCCGCGCGCTCACGTACTCCGGCGACACCGGCGTCTGCGACGCGCTGCACGAGCTGGCCGAGGGCGCGGACCTCTTCCTCTGCGAGGCGTCCTTCACCCACGGCAAGGAGGACATCCCGGCCCTCCACCTGAACGGCCGCGAGGCCGGCGCGCACGCCGCCCGCGCCGGGGTGCGCCGCCTGGTCCTCACCCACATCCCGCCGTGGACGGACGGCGAGCGGAACCTGGCGGACGCGCGCGAGGTGTACGCGGGGCCGGCGGAGCTGGCGTACACGGGCGCGACGTACGAGATCTGAGCCGTACACACAAAGGGAAGTCCCCCGGAATCAGGTGGTTCCGGGGGACTTCCCGTCGTACGGGGTCGTACGGGGTCGTACGGCGGAGGCTCACGCCTTGGTGAGGTCCTCGACCTCCTCGTCGGGCTCGCGGCCCGGCGTCGGCAGGTTGAACTTGGTGATCGCGAAGCGGAACACCACGTAGTAGATCGCCCCGAAGACCAGACCGATCGGGATGATCAGCCACGGCTTCGTCGCGAGGTTCCAGTTCAGGCCGTAGTCGATGAGGCCGGCCGAGAACGTGAAGCCCGCGTGGACGCCGAGCGCCCAGGTCACGGCCATCGAGAGCGCGGTGAGGACCGCGTGGATCGCGTACAGCAGCGGCGCGATGAACATGAACGAGAACTCGATCGGCTCGGTCACACCGGTGACGAACGAGGTCAGCGCGAGCGAGATCATCATGCCGAGGACGGCCTTGCGGCGCTCCGGGCGGGCGGAGTGCGCGATGGCGAGCGCGGCGGCCGGCAGGCCGAACATCATGATCGGGAAGAAGCCCGACATGAAGAGTCCGGCGCTCGGGTCACCGGCGAAGAAGCGGTTCAGGTCGCCGTGCACGACGTCACCGGCGGCGTTGGTGAAGTCGCCGATCTGGAACCACGAGACGGTGTTCACGAACTGGTGCATGCCGACCGGGATCAGCGCGCGGTTGATCAGACCGAACAGGCCCGCGCCACCGGCGCCCAGGCCGGTCATCCACTCGCCGAAGCTGGAGATGCCCTCGCCGATCGGCTCCCAGACCAGGCCGAAGAAGACACCGACGGCCGTGCCGACGAAGGCCATGATGATCGGGACGAGCCGGCGGCCGTTGAAGAAGCCGAGCCAGTCGACGAGCTTGGTGCGGTGGAACCGCTGCCACAGCACGGCCGCGATCAGACCCATGACGATGCCGCCGAGGACACCCGGGTTGTTGTACGTCGCGGCGACGTCGACGCCCTTGTTGGCGGTCGTGTTGACGACGGCCTCGGTGACCGGGAACGCCTTCAGCACGTTGCTGTAGACCAGGAAGCCGACCAGCGCGGCGAGGGCGGTGGAGCCGTCGGACTTCTTGGCGAAGCCGATGGCGACGCCGATGCAGAAGAGCAGCGGCAGGTTGTCGAAGACCGCGCCACCGGCGGTGGCGAAGACGGAGGCGACCTTGCCCCAGCCGAGGCCGTCGGCACCGAACACGTCGGGCTGGCCGAGACGGAGCAAGATACCCGCGGCCGGCAGCACGGCGATCGGCAGCTGCAGGCTGCGACCGACCTTCTGCAGGCCCTGGAACAGGCCGGATCCGCGCTTCTTCGCGGGAGCGGCGGCCTGGGCGGTGGCCGTACTCATCAACTTCCTCCAGTAGGCAAGGCGCCGCCAGAGGACAGTGAAAAGGGGGTGACGGCGGCGTCTCGTGGAACGCGGTGGTCTGGACCGCGTGGTCTACACCATTAACTGGTGTAGACCTGTTGTAGCACGTGTGACTTAGATAAGGAACCTGTGAATTCTGTGCACTGAGCCATAGCGGGTCACGGGACGACAAAAGGCCCCCGGACCAGGAGGTCCGAGGGCCTGCGCGAGCAGGGCGTACGCCTTGTCGTACGCCCTGCCGTACGCCTTGTCCTACGCCTTGGTGACGTCCCGCTCGATCTCCTCCGCCAGCTCCTCCGGCTCGCGGCCCGGCGTCGGCAGGTTGAACTTGATGATCGCGATCCGGAAGATCACGTAATAGACGACGGCGAAACACAGGCCGATCGGGATGATCAGCCACGGCTTGGTCGCGAGTCCCCAGTTGATCACGTAGTCGATCAGGCCGGCCGAGAAGCTGAAGCCGTCGTGCACGCCGAGGCCCCAGGTCACCGCCATCGACACACCGGTCAGGAGCGCGTGGACCGCGTAGAGCGCCGGTGCGATGAAGAGGAACGAGTACTCGATCGGCTCCGTGATGCCGGTGACGAACGAGGTCAGGGCGACCGACAGCATCAGGCCGCCGACCTCCTTGCGCCGGTGCGGCTTGGCGCAGTGGGTGATGGCGAGGGCGGCGGCCGGCAGCGCGAACATCATGATCGGGAAGAAGCCGGAGAGGAACTGGCCGGCGTTCGGGTCGCCCGCCAGGAACATCGGGATGTCGCCGTGCACCTGCGTGCCGTCCGGCTTGGTGTACGTGCCGAACTGGAACCAGATCGGCACGTTCAGGAACTGGTGCAGGCCGATCACGAGCAGCGCGCGGTTCGCCACGCCGAAGATGCCCGAGCCCCAGGCCCCGAGCCCGACCAGCCAGTCGCTGAAGTTCTCCAGGCCGTCACCGATCGGCGGCCAGATCCACAGGCACAGCACGGCGAAGAGGATGCCGACGAAGGCCATGATGATCGGGACGAGCCGGCGCCCGTTGAAGAAGCCCAGCCAGTCGACCAGCTTCACGCGGTGGTAGCGCTGCCAGAAGTAGGCCGCGAGCAGGCCCATGATGATGCCGCCGAAGACGCCGGGGTTCTGGTACGTGTACCCGGCGAAGGTGTCGTTCGGGCCCAGGCAGCCGCCGCCGATGTCCCTCGTGCCCGCCGGGCAGGCCTTCGGGAAGGCGTGCAGCACGCCCCGGTAGACGAGGAAGCCGGCCACCGCGGCGAGGGCCGTCGAGCCGTCCGCCTTCTTCGCCATGCCGATGGCGACGCCGATGCAGAAGAGCAGGGGCAGCCCGAGGTCCGCGTCGAGCAGCGCGCCGCCGGCCCCGACCATGACCTTGGCGAGCCTGTCCCAGCCCAGGCCGTCGGCGCCGAAGACGTCCGGCTGGCCGAGCCGGCTGATGATGCCGGCCGCCGGGAGCACCGCGATGGGCAGCTGGAGGCTGCGGCCCATCTTCTGCAGCCCCTGGAAGAAGCCGCCCCACGACACCTTCCTCTGCCGCGCGGCCGGCGCGCTGTCGCTACCCATCGGCGTCCTCCCTCGGCGCTGCGGTTGCATACTGGTGTAGACCAGTTGCGGTAGGCTCCGGAGGTGCCAGAGGGCAGGCCGCCGGTGATCGTCATCATTCGGCAGAACGGCGGTATGCGCTCGCGTAGTTGGGCCAACCGTGGGTTACCGTGACAAAGCGGACCATCGGTGCGCAGAACGGACAGGGAGAAGCACATGGCCAGCAAGGCTGAGAAGATCGTCGCCGGCCTCGGCGGCATCGAGAACATCGAAGAGGTCGAGGGCTGCATCACCCGCCTCCGCACCGAGGTCATCGACCCGTCCAAGGTCGACGACGCCGCGCTCAAGGCCGCCGGCGCCCACGGCGTCGTGAAGATGGGCACCGCCATCCAGGTCGTCATCGGCACCGACGCGGACCCGATCGCCGCCGACATCGAAGACATGATGTGACACACCCTGATCAGACCTGATCCGAGCAGCTGGCACCAGCTGAGGAAGGGCCCGTTCCGGCAGGGGAACGGGCCCTTCGCTCATAGGGCTACGCTCGTCGTATGTCTCGCATCGACGGCCGTACCCCCGAACAGCTCCGCCCCGTCACCATCGAACGCGGCTGGAGCAAGCACGCCGAGGGCTCCGTCCTCATCTCCTTCGGCGACACCAAGGTCTTCTGCACCGCCTCCGTCACCGAAGGCGTGCCGCGCTGGCGCAAGGGCAGCGGGGAGGGCTGGGTCACCGGCGAGTACTCCATGCTCCCCCGCTCCACCAACACCCGCGGCGACCGCGAATCCGTCCGCGGCAAGATCGGCGGCCGCACCCACGAGATCTCCCGACTCATCGGCCGCTCGCTGCGCGCCGTCATCGACTACAAGGCGCTCGGCGAGAACACCATCGTCCTCGACTGCGACGTCCTCCAGGCCGACGGCGGCACCCGCACCGCCGCCATCACCGGCGCCTACGTGGCCCTCGCCGACGCCGTCGCCTGGGCCCAGAACAAGAAGCTCGTCCGCGCCGGCCGCAAGCCCCTCACCGGCACCGTCGCCGCCGTCTCCGTCGGCATCGTCGACGGCACCCCGCTCCTCGACCTCTGCTACGAGGAGGACGTCCGCGCCGACACCGACATGAACGTCGTCTGCACCGGCGACGGCCGCTTCGTCGAGGTCCAGGGCACCGCCGAGGCCGAGCCCTTCGACCGCAAGGAGCTCAACGCGCTCCTCGACCTCGCGTCCGGCGGCTGCGCCGAACTCGCCGAGATCCAGCGCAAGGCGCTCGAAGGAACTCTGTAGCACCGCGGCGCGTCTGCACTGATACGGGCGCACGGGCCGAACCGTGCGCCCGTCCACATCCTGGGGGGACCTGTTCACATGAAGCGCCGCCGCACCATAGCCCTCGCCGTCTCCACGGCAGCCGCACTCAGCACCCTCGTCGGCTGCGGCGCCCTCGACAAGGCCATGGACTGCGTCAAGACCGCCGACGCCATCGCCACCTCGGTCAGCAACCTCCAGCAGGCCGTCAACAGCGCCTCCAACGACCCGACCCAGATCGAAGAGGCCCTGAACAGCATCGACACCGAGCTGGGCAACCTCAAGAACACGACGGACAACGCCGACCTCTCCAAGGCCGTCGACGACCTGAACAAGGGCGTCGACTCCGTCCGCACCGCCGTCAAGAACGGCGACACCACCCCCGACCTCACGCCGATCACGTCCGCGGCCACCGAGATCGGCAAGGTCTGCACCCCGTAGATACTGGCTGGCATGACCCGTCTGATCCTCGCCACCCGCAACGCGGGCAAGATCACCGAACTCCACGCGATCCTCGCCGACGCCGGCCTCGACCTCGAACTCGTCGGCGCGGACGCGTACCCCGAGATCCCCGACGTCAAGGAAACCGGCGTCACCTTCGCCGAGAACGCCCTCCTCAAGGCCCACGCCCTCGCCCGGGCCACCGGCCTCCCCGCCGTCGCCGACGACTCCGGCCTCTGCGTCGACGTCCTGAACGGCGCCCCCGGCATCTTCTCCGCCCGCTGGTCCGGCACCCACGGCGACGACAAGGCCAACCTCGACCTGCTCCTGGCCCAGCTCGCCGACATCGACGACGCGCACCGCGGCGCCCACTTCGCCTGCGCGGCGGCGCTCGCCCTCCCGGACGGCACGGAGCGGGTCGTCGAGGGCCGCCTCCTCGGCACCCTCCGCCACGAGCCGGTCGGCACGAACGGCTTCGGCTACGACCCGATCCTGCAGCCGGAGGGGTACGAGGTGACGTGCGCGCAGCTGACCCCGGAGCAGAAGAACGCGATCAGCCACAGAGGGAAGGCGTTCAGGGCGCTGGTGCCGGTGGTGAAGGAACTGCTGGGCTGAGGCTGCCATGAAGAAGAGCCGCCCGAGAGCGGCTCTTCTTTACGGTGCGGCCGATGGGATTCGAACCCACATGGGCGAAACGCCCAGAGGCACCTAAAACCTCCGCTTATACCATTCAGCAACGGCCGCGCGCACGGCCATCGTAGCGGTCACCCGGCGTTCGGCCGAGGGGCGCGTCGGCGTTTGCCTCGGCACCACGTATCTGTGATCGCGTGGCAGTTGGGACACAGCAGCCGCAGGTTCGGATCCCTCCGCGTCCCTCGCGCCGCCGCCTCAAGCCGCTCCTTCGTGTACGCACTGGATCGCGTACGAAATACGGAGCGGCCCGCACCGCTTCCGCCGGAAGCAGTGCGGGCCGCCCGTCGAAGTCGCAGGCCCAGAGGGCTCAGCCCTCGATCTTCAGGTCCTTGATGATCTTGGCGACATGGCCGGTCGCCTTCACGTTGTAGAGGGCGCGCTCGACCTTGCCCTCCTCGTCGACGACGACGGTCGAGCGGATCACGCCCGTCACGACCTTGCCGTAGAGCTTCTTCTCGCCGAAGGCGCCGTACGCCTCGAGGACCTTCTTCTCCGGGTCGCCGACCAGGGTGACCCGGAGGCTCTCCTTCTCGCGGAACTTCGCCAGCTTCTCCGGCTTGTCGGGGGAGACGCCGATGACGTCGTAGCCCGCGCCGGCCAGCAGGTCGAGGTTGTCGGTGAAGTCGCACGCCTGCTTGGTGCAGCCCGGGGTGAGGGCGGCGGGGTAGAAGTAGACGATGACCTTGCGGCCCTTGTGGTCCGCGAGGGAGACGTCGTTGCCGTCCGCGTCGGGCAGGGTGAAGGCGGGGGCGGTGTCGCCGGGCTGCAGTCGCTCGCTCATGGCTGGCTCTCCTCGGGAAGTTCACGTACGCGATCCGAGCCTAACGGGGGTCGGGGACGACCCGCGGGCGGCCGAGCTGACAGACTGTTCACCAGCGGCCGGAAACGACCGGAGTGCAGACCGTAAGACCGGGTCTCCGGAACAGCCGGAACACCGGACCACACGACTACGACGGAGGCAGCGCGGTGTCGGACGTCAGGACCCCTGCGGAGATCGAGGCGGACATCGTCCGCCGGCGCGAGCAGCTCGCCGTCACGCTCGACGAGATCGGCGTTCGGCTGCACCCGAAGACGATCGTCGGCGACGCCAAGGCCAAGGTCGCCGCCCAGGTCGACCACACCGTGGGACGCGCCTTCGTCTCCGTGAACCGGGTCGTCTCGGACGTGAAGGCCCGCTTCACCGACGAGGAGGGCGCCCCGCGCCTGGAGCGCGTGGTGCCGGCGGCGCTCGTCGTCGTCGCCGTCATCGGGCTGATCGCGACCTCCCGCAAGCGCAAGGGCTGACACGGGCGGCCAGGGCGGAACAGGTAGGTTCGGACCGTGAGCGACAACACCCACGACAAGCTGCCCATCCGGATGCTGCACGACCGCGTCCTGGTCCGGACCGACACCCCGGAGGGCGAGCGGCGCTCCGGCGGCGGCATCCTGATCCCCGCGACGGCCGCGGTCGGCCGCCGGCTGGCCTGGGCCGAGGTCGTCGCGGTCGGACAGAACGTCCGCACCGTCGAGATCGGCGACCGGGTCCTGTACGACCCCGAGGACCGCGCCGAGGTCGAGGTGCGGGGCACGGCGTACGTCCTGATGCGCGAGCGCGATCTGCACGCGGTCGCCGCGGACCGCTTCCTCGGCGCCTCCGACTCGACCGGGCTGTACCTGTAGCAGTAGGACGACGAAGGGCCTGGTGACGGTGGTCACCAGGCCCTTCACCTTTGTTTTTGCCTGTTCTTTGCTAGCCTGGAGACACCCCGACGAGACGCGCCGTACCGGGTTCACGACAAGACGACGCACCCCTGTTGATCGCTCTGATCCGTCTCGCGGAGGTTCGTCGTCATGGCCTGGGTTCTGCTCGTCCTCGCCGGTGTGCTCGAAGTCGGCTGGTCCATCGGCATGAAGTACACCGAGGGCTTCACCCGTCTGTGGCCCAGCGTCCTCACCGTCGCCGGGATCGTCGCCTCGATGGCGCTCCTGGCCCAGGCCACCAAGACCCTGCCCATCGGCACCGCCTACGGCGTGTGGGTGGGCATCGGCGCGGCCGGTGCGGCGGTGCTCGGCATGGTGGTGCTCGGCGAGCCGGCGACCGCCGCCCGGATCTTCTTCGTGTGTCTGCTGCTCGTGGCGGTGGTCGGCCTCAAGGCGACGTCCGGCCACTGACGGGCGCGGGCGCGGGGGCCGGTACGGGAGGCGGTACGGGCGCGGGCGCGGGCGCGTCGGGGGCCGGCGGCCGCTCCCCGTCCCGTACCGCCGCTCTGGGCGCCGTACCGCCCGCCCCGCTCGCCGCCCCGCCCGCACCGCGAGCGCGCTGCGGCCCTTCGTAACCGCCGCCCGGCCCGTACGGCAGGTCCGGCGCGGGCGGTTCCTCCGCACCCGGCATCAGCCGCAGGTCGAAGTCCTTCGCCTGCACCCCGGCCAGCGCGTCTCGCGTGAACTGCGCCCAGATCTCGGCGGGCGCCCCGCCGCCGTTGACGCGGGTCTGGCCGAGCGCCCCGTACAGCGGCAGCTGCCGGCCGGTCTGCGGGTCCTGGCCCATCATCGCGACGACGGTGGCCAGCTCGGGGGTGTAGCCGGCGAACCAGGCCGCCTTGTCGTCCTCCGCCGTGCCGGTCTTGCCCGCCGTGGGCCGCCCGGCGGAGAGGGCGGTGGTGCCGCTGCCGCCCTCGACGACGCCGCGCAGCACGGCGGTGGTGGTGTCGGCGGCCTCGCGGTCGACGGCCTGCACGCCCTGAGTGCCCTGCGTGGACGGGAGTTCGAGCTCCGCGCCGTCCCGGGAGACCTTCTCGACGAGCGTGTACGTGTCGTGCCGGCCGTGGTTCGCGAGCGTCGCGTACGCCTGCGTGAGGTCCAGGACGCTGGCGGTGGCCGGGCCGAGCGCGATGGACGGGGAGGCGGTGAGGTCGGGGGTGCGGGGCGGCAGGCCGAGGGCGACGGCGGTCTGCCGGACCCGGGCCGGGCCGACGTCGACGGCCATCTGGGCGTACACGGCGTTCACCGACTGGTCGGTGGCGGTGCGGACGGTGATCTCGCCGTAGTTGATGTCGTCCTCGTTGGCCGGGTCGTAGGCGGCGCCGGTCCAGCCCTGCACGGGGCGGCGGTTGTCGCCGTCGTAGAGGGTGTTGGGGGTGATCCGCTCGCCTTCCTGGGTCTGTGCGCCGTGCTGGAGGGCGGCGGCGAGCACGAAGGGCTTGAAGGTGGAGCCGACCTGGTAGTCGCGCCGGGTGGCGTTGTTGACGTACTGCCGGGTGTAGTCGATGCCGCCGTAGAGGGCGACGACCCGCCCGCTCGCCGGGTCGATGGCGGCGCCCCCGACCCGTACCCACCGGTCGGCGGGGTGGCGCGCCGGGTCGAGCTTCGACGTCACGCGGTCCTCGACGGCCTTGACGAGGGCCTGCTGCTTGTCCGGCTCCAGGGTGGTGGTGATGCGGAAGCCGCCGGCGGCCAGCGTCTTGTCGTCGACGATGCCGTGCTCGGTGAGGTACTGCTCGACGGCCTGGACGAGGTAGCCGCGCTGCCCGGAGAGTCCGGCGGAGGGGCGCATCGGATGCGGGGTGGGGAAGACGGCGGCGGCGCGGTCCGCGCGGCTGAGCCAGCCCTCCTTGACCATGCCGTCGAGGACGTAGCGCCAGCGGGCGAGGGCCCGGTCGCGGTTCTCGGGGTGGCTGGCGACGTCGTAGGCGTTGGGCGCGTTGAGGAGGGAGGCGAGGTACGCGCCCTCGGCGGTGTCGAGGTCCTTGGCGTCCTTGCCGTAGTAGGCGCGGGCGGCGGCCTGGATGCCGTACGCGTTGCGCCCGAAGTAACTGGTGTTCAGGTAGCCCTCCAGGATCTCGGCCTTGGACTTCTCGCGGCCCAGCTTGAGCGCGATGAAGAACTCCTTGGCCTTGCGGGTGAGGGTCTGTTCCTGGCCCAGGTAGTAGTTCTTGACGTACTGCTGGGTGATGGTGGAGCCGGACTGGCGGCCCTTGCCGGTGAGGGTGTTCCAGGTGGCGCGGAGCATGGCGCGCGGGTCGACGGCCGGCGAGGTGTGGAAGTCCCGGTCCTCGGCGGCGAGCACGGCACGCTGCACGGGCAGCGGGACGCGCGCGAGGCTCACGTTCTCGCGGTCGACCTCGCCGGCGCGGGCGATCTGGGAGCCGTCGCGGTAGAGGAACAGGTTGGACTGGGCGACCGCGGTGGCGTTGGCGGCCGGGATGTCCACGAGGAGGTAGCCGGCGACGAGGCCGCCGAGGAGGAGTACGGCGCCGAGGACGGCGAGGCCGAGGAGGCGCTTGAGGATCCGAAGGAGGCGGCGGGGGCGCCGTTCGGGCGGGCGGGGGGCGGGGACGGTGGGGTCCCGGGGCTCCCAGGCCGCGGGCTCGGGCGGCAGGACCTCGCTCGTACCGGCGCTCGTACCGGATGAGCCTGTACCGGATGAAGGGGACATAGCACCCCATCTTGCATGTATCGGGCGGGAAAACCGGTCGTGGCGACACGGGAAATCCCTCCAAGACGGAAGTATCAGGGGGAACTCCGCGTGCGACGGAGGAGTCAGTCATGTAGGGAGGTGAGGTGATGGTCAGCTTCACGTACACGGCGGCGGACGAGGAGAAGAGCAGGGGCGTCCGCCGGATGAAGGCGATGGCGACGGGCCTGCTGGCGCTGGTGGCGGCGGTGTACGCCCTGGCGACCTGGGCGAAGTCGTCCGGAGCCGGCGGATGGGCGGGCTACGTGGCGGCGGCGGCCGAGGCCGGGATGGTCGGCGCGCTGGCCGACTGGTTCGCGGTGACGGCGCTGTTCCGGCGCCCGCTCGGCCTGCCGATCCCGCACACCGCGATCATCCCGACGAAGAAGGACCAGCTGGGCGCCTCGCTCGGCGCCTTCGTCGGCGAGAACTTCCTCTCCGCCGACGTCGTACGCGGCAGGCTGCGCGGCTTCGCCATCGCCCGCCGCCTCGGCGCCTGGCTCGCGGACCCGGAGCACGCGGACCGGGTGACCTCGGAACTGGCGGCGGCGCTGCGCGGCGCCCTGACGGTCCTGCGCGACTCCGACGTCCAGGCGGTCGTGGGCGAGGCGATCACCCGGCGGGCGGAGGCGGCCGAGATCGCCCCCGGCCTCGGCAAGACCCTGGAACGCGTGGTCGCAGAGGGCGCCCACCACCGCGCGGTCGACCTCGTCTGCGTCCGCGCCCACGACTGGCTGATCACCCACGCCGACTCGGTGATGGACGCGATCCAGGGCGGCGCACCGGGCTGGACCCCGCGCTTCGTCGACCGCAAGGTAGGCGAGCGCGTCTACAAGGAGCTCCTCCGCTTCGTCACCGAGATGCGCGACATGCCGTCCCACCCGGCCCGCGGCGCCATCGACCGCTTCCTGAGGGACTTCGCGGCCGACCTCCAGTCCGACACCGACACCCGCGCGCGGGTCGAACGCCTGAAGTCCGACATCCTGGCCCGCCCCGAAGTCCAGGACATCATCGCCTCCGCCTGGTCCTCCGTCCGCGACCTCCTCCTCGCCGCCGCCGACGACACCCAGAGCCAACTCCGCCGCCGCGCCCGCGCCTCCCTCGTCTCCCTCGGCACCCGCCTCTCCACCGACGCCCGCCTCCAGGCCAAGGTCGAAGGCTGGTCGGAAGACGCGGCGGCGTACGTCGTCACCACCTACCGCACCGAGATCACCTCCCTGATCACCGACACGGTCGCCGGCTGGGACGCCACCCAGACCTCGAAGAAGATCGAGGCCAACATCGGCCGAGACCTCCAGTTCATCCGCATCAACGGCACGGTGGTGGGCGCGCTGGCGGGGCTGCTGATCTACACGGTGAGCCACGTGCTGGGCGGGTGACGCTTGGTGGGGGTGGGGGCGCGTAGGCGGCGCGGGTCAGGCTGTACGCGCGATGGGCCCCGGGCCCGCGGCCTACGCGGTGCGGGTCAGCGGGCGGCGCGGGGCGGGGCGTACGGGCGACGCCCCATGCCCTGGCTCTACGCGGCGCGGGTCAGCGTGCGGCGCGCGTCACCGCATAGGCGGCGCCGGCCATGGCCCCGGCCACGGAGAACACCGCGGGCCACGCCCCGATCTTCTTGGCGAGCGGGTGCGAGCCGGCGAACGCGGCCACGTAGGCCCCGGCCAGCCCGGCGGCCGCCTTCGCACCCGCGGCCTGCTGCCACTCCCGCGCCGCCACCCCACCGGCCACGGCCAGCACGACCCCACCCAGCGGCCGCTTCTTGGTCCAGCGGGCGACGGCGTAACCGCCGACGAGGCCGGCGGCGGCGATGGCGGGGGAGAGGTCGCGGGTGCTGGGCATGGCAACGGTCCTTTCATACGACAACGGTCTGAGACCGAGCCTAACGACGGCGCCGCCCGAGGCGACGTCGTACCCCGGAGGCAGGGCAACGGCGACGGTGGCCGACGTGTGTCGGCCCCCCGTCGCCGTGCCCGCGCGTCAGCCCAGCAGATGCGCGAAGAACCCCAGCCCCGGATCGTCCGGAGTGCCCACCAGCAGGGCCCGGTCGAGCAGGATGTTGTTGTGCTCACAGCTCGTCTCGGGAAGCATCACGCAGGCGTGGCAGGCGGCGAGATTGGTGCCGCCGGTGCCGGACGCCTCGGCCTCGACGCAGAGCGGGTCGGACGAGCACCACTCGGCGCGCCGCACGGCGGCGCGGATCGTACGGGCGAGGCGCTCCGGTTCGCCCTGGGTCACGAGCCCGCCCAGGCTGCCCGCGGAGTCGCTCGTTGCTGTGTAGACAAGAATCCCCGCCATGTCGTCGTCGGCGTAGAGCCGTTCGCGAAGCGCGGCGGCGGGGTAGCCGGCGTCGAGACTCCATTCGTTGATGAGGACGTGCGCCAAGGTGTGGAGCAGCACCAACCGTGGACCTGCCGGGGAGGGCGGCACCTTGGCCGGGGTGTTGGCACGCTGTTTCATGAGCCTCTCGTGCGCGGTACGCATCCGCTCGGCGCGTGCCGCCACCGCGGCGGACTCCCACGCATCGAGTCGCGCCTCGTCGAGCCGGAGGAAGACGCCCTCGCCGCGCACCTCCATCGCAGGCAGCCAGTTGAGTGCCGACGTGGCGAGGTCGGCCTCCTTGCCCTCGGTGGTCGAGTCGGGGTCGGCGAGCCTGGTGAAGGCCTTGAGGGCACGGACCTCCCGGAGCTTCTTCACCAGCATGGGGCCGGTGACCCCGAGGGACCCCAGGATCTCCTGATCGCCGTCCGGGGTCTCGCAGATGAACTGCTCCTCGCGGGAGCGCTCGCGCTCGTCGTTGCCGGCGCGGAGCCGTTCGTACTCCTTGTGACGCAGGGCCTGGTACCGGTGGTCGAAGGTGGGTGCCTCCTCACCCGCGGGGTCCTCCTCGCGCTCGGCATCCAGGAGGGCCATGACCTCGTCGACGGGTACCGGGCTCTCGCCCTTGAACACGAACTTGAGGCACATCTCGACTTCTTCGCGACTGCACAGCTTGCGCAACTCCTCCCAGTGCTCGGCGAGGGGGTCGGCGCGCCCGTCGCTCCATGGGGGGATGGAAAGCGCGGACTTCAACACCGGCTGCCACACGGCGGAGGAACCACGCTGGAGCGTGCGAGGGGCGAAGCTGCAGGACTCCGCCGGGACGGACGTACCGAGCCAGGGGCGGGTGCCGCGGCAGCGGAGCCCGAGGTCCCTCAGGGCGTTCCTGCGGAAGGAGCCCTCCATCGAGACCTCGGGCACCCCGCAGGTGCAGGAGACGATGATCGAACGGAGAGAGGAACTGCGCCCCGAGGAACGCAGCTTGAGAGTGCCCCCGCACTGGCCCGCGGTGGTCGATCCGGTACCGGCCGCACGGTGGACCCAGTGCCAGTAGGGGAACTCGTCGAGGTGCCCGGCCTCGCAGGCGATCACGAATCGGGAGGGAACGAGATCGGCCTCGCACCCGCCGCACACGCTCTTGCCGGGCGGCGGGTTGAAGTCGCGGTAGCGACGCAGGTCATTGCATTCGGGGCAGGACTGCATCACGGGGAAGCGGCGGACTCTGACCCCGTCCTTGCTGCTCTCGTCGGAGGCGGGCGGCAGCCGGAAGTGCTCCACGCCCAGGAGGCGGGCGAGCCGCCGCTCGTAAATCTTCGGGGACTCGTCGAGGCTCCAGTGCGTGTCGGCACCGTCCAGGCCGGACACGACGAAGGACTCGTGGTCGACCGCGATCAGGGACCCGACACCGTACGTGGTGATCATCTGGGCACGACGGACCGCGCCCCGGCGGAGCAGGTTGTGGGCGGGGACACGGCCTTCGGCAGCGGTGCGGCGACGACGTGCCGGGGGCGGGGTCATCGGGATGCCTCCATGAACAGGGCGGACTCGGCGTCGACGTCGCGCAGGCTCCACAACGTGGGCCACGCCTCGGCGTCCTCGGACTCGTCGTCGTACGACTTCAGGAGAGAGGGCGTGCGGTCGCCCCGCTTCGGCTCGAAGAGCAGCCGGTTGTGCATGTCGGCCTCGGCACACCACCAGTCGACGAACTCGTCGAAGGTGCGGGAGACGGCCTCGATCTCCTTGAAGACGGCCTCTTCCGGAACGACACTGCCGACCCGCTTGAGGAGTACGCCCTTGATTTCCTGGCGGAGCCGGTGCTCGTAGGACTCGATACGGCCGGCGGCGTCGTTGTCGTGGGCCTCGGGGATCAGGATGCGGGCAAGGGCGACGATCACCGCGTGCAGGCCGCGCTCGCGGGCACGTGAGGAGAAGGGGGTGACGGACGTGGACTCCACCTCGCGGTACAGGGCGGAGTGGAAGTGCAGGAAGTTCTCGTAGTGCGAACGGTCGCGGGACCGGGTGGCATTGAGCATCACGGCGACCAGACCGGGATGTGCGCGGCCGACACGGCTTGTGGCCTGGATGTATTCGGCGGTGGTCTGCGGCTGCCCCATCACGGCCATGAGGCCGAGGCGGTCCACGTCGACGCCGACCGCGATCATGTTGGTGGCGAGGAGCACGTCCACGGCGTCCTCGTCGGGAAGCCGCTTCTCGATTCCCTTGAGGCGGGTGGGGATGTCGCTGGCGTCGACCCGGCTCGTCAGCTCCGAGTAGTTGGCCGAGGAGCGGACCTGCACCCCGTCCCGTTCGGCGAGCAGCTCCAGATAGGCCACGACGTCGTCATGCACCTGGAGTTCGGCCGCGGACAGCAGCCGGAGGCTGTTGAAGTAGCCCACGAGGGTCCAGTAGGCGTCGCGAACCTCGTCCGTGGTCCGCGCCTGCTTCGCGCGGTGCATCAGTGTGGCGTAGGTACGGATGAGAAGGGTGGACTGGCTGGTGCCGGGTGCCAGGAGTCCGACGTAGCGCCGGCTCGCCTTGTCCTCGCGCGGGGTCTCCACCGCGAACCAGGAGTCCCGGGAGTCGAGGCCGGCGGGCGGGAACTGACGCACGTCACGGTCGAACAGGGCGCGGCCTTGATGACCGGCGCGCCGGATGGTCGCCGTGGAGGCGATCACCTTGGGGCGGTCGGCGAGTGCGTCGACAGCCGTCTCGTAGAGACCGGTGAGCGTCCCCAGCGGGCCGGAGATCAGGTGGAGCTCGTCCTGGACGACGAGCTCGGGGGGCGGCGTGCCGTCCGTGGGGTCGTCGCGGTTGAACAGGGCGGCTGTCGCCGGACGCCAGGGCATGGAAGCGAACTTGTCGACGGTGGCGATCACCAAGGTCGGGCGGGCGGCGTAGACGGCCTCGTCGATCAGATGGACCGGCAGGCCATGGGCGAACTCGCAGCCGGTGCCGGGGCAGCGGACGTGCATCCGCCGTGCCTCGTGCTCGACCTCGTAGTCGCGGGCATCGAGGCGCGTGCCGCACCAGGGGCAGGCATGCAGCTGGACCGGGTTCTTGGTGGCCAGACGCTTGTCGAGGTCCTTGCGGAGTTCGGCGAGCTTCTCCGCGGCCTCCTCCAGGGTGTTGGGGGTGGCCGAGCGGCCGACCCACATCCCGATGGAGAACTCCTCGTCGCCCAACTCGACAGCGTGCTCGCCGCGACGCATCTGCTCCATCGCGCACAGGAGGATCGCGGCACGTTCGAACTGCTGAAGGGTGAGCAGCCGCAGCGTGTAGCGCATGAGCACAGTGACGCCGCCGCCCTCCGTGCCGCGCCGAATGCGGCGCAGGAACGCGGTGAACGCGATCAGACCGAGGTAGGCCTCGGTCTTGCCACCACCGGTCGGGAACCACAGCAGGTCCGCGATGTCGCGGTCCTCGTGCTCCGGGTCGTCGATCCCGGCCAGGCAGAGCAGCACGAACGCGATCTGGAACGGACGCCAGCGGCCGGCGGCCGGGTCGGGGCCGCCGACCCGGCCCCCCTTGACCCAGGCGCTCCGGGCCCGCTGATCTGCCATGGCCCGATTGGCGAGCCGGAAGGCCCGCATCAGTTCCGGCTTGTCCTCGTCGGCGAGGAGGTCGATGCCCGCGCGGATGCGGCGGAGTGCCTCGCCGCAGGCTTCGACCTGCTCGAAGGCCGATGCGCTGTGGGGAGTGCCCGCCAGCGCGCGGGCCTCCGACTCCTTGCGCTCGATCCAGTGCTCGTAGCCGGTGGCCAAGGCCCGCAGAGCGGTCAGGACCTCGCTGTCCGAGGCCTCTGCGAGGCCGAGCATGGACAGCGCGGAGCTGTCGATCTCGGGGTTGGAGTCGGTGAGCAGCACCTCGACGGTGGGCACGAACTCGCTGCGGATCTCGGTGACTGCGGCGCGCACGGAATCGGTCATGCCTATGGGCGGCGGTGTCCAGTCCCATTCGGCGGCGCAGCCGTGACCGACGGCGAAGGTGGGTGCGTGGCGGTGGAGCAGGCGACTGGTCGCAACCTCGTCGTCATGGGACGCGGCCGGCGCAGGACGCTCGACGAAGGCGCTGGCGCCGTTGACCGCCTGCACGGTCAGCCCGCACTGAAAGAGGGAGGAGGCGTCCTGAAGGTCGTGCTCACCGACCCGCTCCGTGTTGACCAGGGTGACCGTGATCGTGACCGTACCGGAGGCCTCGTCGAGGCGGCGGACGTTGGCCCGCAGCGCGACACCGTCCCCGAGCGCCTTTTCCAGGGCAGGGTCGGGACGGGTCACGTCGATCGTGGTCTCGCGCAGCTCAAGGACCCTGCGTCGCCACTGCTCCCGCTGATCGGAAGTGGTTCGGGCCTCGGCACGGCGAGCGGGGACGGGGCGTCCTTCCGCGTCGGTCGGGTCGTAGACCGCGGCCCGAGCCCGGACGACGATCGTGTCGCTTATGGCCGGGTCGACTGCGAAGGTGAGGCCCATCGAGGACGGACGTCGCGAGCCGGCGGCGCCGACCTCGTCCGCGGTGCCGGACTCCTCGACGTCCTCACGGGAAATCGGTGCACGGTCGGTTCCGTCCTGCTCGTCCTGGCTCTCGCGGATGCGCTTCTCCGACGCCGCGTCCGCGGACCTCGGGTAGAGGACGCCGACGAGGTAGCGGTCGATCGGAGCGTCCTCGGTGAGCACCTCGTCCCGGTCTTCCGGTGCGGCGTCGAGGGAAGGACCGAGGAGTTCACGGCGCAGCCCGACCAGCAGCTCCTCGTCCCGGACCCGGTAGTGCTCGGAGTGCCGGCCTTCCACGTGCGTCATGCGCTCTGCTCCTCGTTGTCGTCGGCCCGCCGGTACCGACCGATGCCGGTGATCCGGGGGGCGATCCACACACCACGGTCACCCAGGCCGGCGTTGGCACCGGCCGCGGTGCTGCCCGTCACGGTCTCCAGGACGTCGACCCGTATGCCGTGGATCTCGTCGGGCCACCAGGGTTCCCAGGTTCGATTGACCTTCTGCACCTGGAACAACTCCTCGCGGAACCGCTCCGAGGCCTCGCCGATCTCCTTCCCTTCGTGCACGAGGGCGTACGGGGGGCTCTGGTGTTCTCCCATCGGCAGGTCGTGGCGCTTGCGCAGCACCACCTCCTGCCCGGGGCCCACCCGTTCGAGCAGGTACGCCTGGGTCGCGGCGGCGTCGGTCGCGTGACCCGGCGGGTGGTCCCGGCAGACGTCGCCCGCCTCGGCGACGATGCCGTACCTGTCGTACGACCGCCATCCGGCCACGTACCGGCGGCCGTTCCTTCTGCCTCCCGCGCGTCGCAGGACCGGCAGCTCGGGGGAACGCACGTGGTAGAGATCCTGGCGAGCCCGGGTCATTGCGACGTAGAGGGCGCGGGCCTCGGCAGGGAGGTCCAACTCGTCCTTGTGCAGTTTGCGGAGTTCGGCGACGGTGGGCGGGGTCAGCAGGATCACCCGGTCGAACTCGAGGCCCTTGGCCCGGTGCACGGTGGAGACGACGATCCGGGCGGTCTCCGGATCGGCGGCATCGTCGGGGAACCTGCCGTCGGCGACCGAGCGGCGCAGCCGCTCCAGATCCAGCACGTTGCGCCCGGTCCCGCGGGCGACGCGTCGCAGCACCGTCCACAAGGTGGTCGCGTTCGCCTCGTACGGCAGGGGAATCTCCTCCAGCAGGCCGCGGAACCGTTCCTCGGTGAGGGCGTTCGCCTCGGTGCGGCGCAACAGCTCGGCCACCCAGTAAGGGACAGGGTGCTGTTCGAGGGGGCGCCGCAGGTGGTGTGGGATGCCGTGCTCGTGGAGCAGCTCGGACACCGCCAGGGCCTGCCGGTTGTCGCGAGTGAGGATCGCGCACGTGTCGGGGAGGCGCCGTAGACCGTCCAGGGGGAGCGGATCGGTGAGCTCGCCCAATCCGTTCGCCGGTTCAAGGAGCAGGTCCCGCAGTTCCTCGTACAGGCGCGCGGCCTGCTCCGGGTCGGGGATCTGCTGAAGCCGTGGGCCCTGGGCCAGTGCTGCCCCGGCCTCGGGAGTGACGGCCCGGAAGTTCCGCGTCAGGTGGAGTTCCACCAGGTCGTCGAGGTAGGAGCCACGCAGCCAGTCGAAGAACCGGCCCGTCTCGTCGGTACGCTCGGCCAGATCGTCTATCTGGAAGCCGTAGACGGTCTGGGCGGCGTCGCCGACGACGGTGAAGCCGCAGCTGCCCTGGTACCTGTCGAGGAGTGTTTCCACGAGCTCGCGGCGGCTGCCCAACAAGTCCTGCACCTCGTCGATCACGACGTGGGCGGGCGGTATGGCGTCGCCGGTCTCCAGCGCTCCCTTCTCGATCGCCTGCGCCGCGGCCAGGATCCGTGCCTCGAAGCCGACCGTGCCCCAGTCCCCGTCCGGGTGGGCCTGCGTCAGCAATCCGTACGCCCACGAGTCGAAAGTCTGCGCCCGGACCCGACGCGCCCGGTCCCCGTGCCGGGCGATCCGCTCGCGCAGCTCCCGCGCCGCGGCCCGGGAGAAGGTGAGCACCAGGATCTCGGCCGCCTCCAGCGCCTCCTCCGGGTCCTCGTGCCCGCACAACGCGTCGAGCCGGCGTACCAGGGTGTGCGTCTTACCGGCTCCCGCCCCCGCGGTTACCAGAACGCGGGCGTCCCAGGGCTGCTCGACCACGGCCCGCTGCTCGTCGGTGAGCGGGGGGCTGTCGAGGTAGGTCTCGGTCACGCGGGGCTCCAGAGGTGCTCGAACTGGGTGAAGGCGAGCCGGGTGTCGAAGTTCGCGATGTTGTCGCTGACGTTGAGGATCAGGCAGGTGTCCTTGCCGCCGTTCCTGGGGCCGCGCAGGCCACGCCCGATCATCTGCTGGTACACGTTTGTGCTGTAGACGGGACGGGCCACCACGACGACGCGGGTCGCGGGCGCGTCGAAGCCCTGGGTGAGGACACCGTAGTTGGTGAGGACCCGAATGCGGCCCGCGCGGAAGTCCTCGATGCGCCGGCGCCGATCCTGAGCACTGGTCGTCGAATCCACGGCGGCGGCCGGTACCCCGCGGTCGTTCAACACGGCGGCCAGATACTTGGCGTGGTCGACCGAGGTGGCGAAGAGCAGGGTCGGCCAGTCCTCCGGGAGGGCGACCACCTCGTCGACGATACGACGGCTGCGGGCGTGGTCGTCGGCGAGCCGCTGTTCGGCGGCCCGCGCGAGGGTCGCCATTTTGGCGGCCTGTGCCCTCTCCTCGCGAGTCAGCTCGATGCTGCCTCCTTCCAGAGTGCGGTGCTCGACCTGTGCGAGCATCCCCCACTCCTGCAGGTCCCGGTAAGGGTCGCCGGACGGGAAGACGCCCTCGTCGAGGCGCCTGTTGCCGAAGCGGTTGACCAGCCGGCGGGTCTCCTCCTCGTTCGTGTTGCGAAACGGAGTGGCGGTCAGGCCCAGCAGATGGCGCTTCGTTTCGTACTGGGTGAGACCCAACTGTCCCAGGATCCCCGTGTAGCGCTTGGACACGGCGGTGTGCGCCTCGTCCACGATCACCAGAGCGGCCTGCCGCAGCCAGTCGTACGCCTCGGTGTCCAGACAGCGTTCCAGTTTGGCGTCCGTTGCGACCACGAGGTGCGGATGGTCGAGCACGTCCCCGACCTCGTTGGTGCTCCACAACCGGCTGATGGTGAGCGGCCGTTCCGCACCCACCTTGCTCCAGACGAACTTCCAGCTCTGCACGGCCTGCTCGCACAGCTCCTCGGTCTGCGCGATCCACAACAGCGGACCTTGCAGATTCCCCACCTGCTTGACCCACCGGATCACGGCCTCCGCCGTGACCCGGGTCTTGCCGGCGCCGGTGGGCAACGACAGCATGGCGCGCTGCGGGGCCAGTCGGTCGAGCAGGGTGCTGATGTTCCGGACCAGGTCCTCCTGGTAGCTGTGGAGTCGAGGGAAGTCCCGGGGGCCGTCGACCGTTTCGAAGGCGGGCGGTGAAGGGGTCCGGGAACCGGCGAAGGCCACCGGGAGTCGCAGGTCCGATACGAAGGCGACGGCCGCCGACGAACCTCCGTAGGCAACCGGGGCATTGGGGAACCGGGCCTGAATGTCCCGGGCGTGCTGCTGGAGCACTCCGTCGCCGTGCGCGTTGAAGGCCATCTGCGCGATCCGGTGCGGGGACGGCTCCGTACTGCCACCTTCCTGCAGCTCCGTCTCCATCAGACCTTCGGGCAGCCCTGACCGTAGGGCTTCCGCACCGATCAGCAGCTCGATCTTGGAGACCACGTCCTCGGCGTCGCGTACGGCCCTGAGCGCCGCCTGCGTCTCGCTGTCACGGGCCATGCGCTCCTGGTGCTCCAGGACCGCCTTGCAACCGGCGGCACCGAGCCCCAGCTCCAGTTCCCGATCGATCAGCCGAAGCATCGGCTCGGTTTCCGCCGGGACGCGGACCTTCACCGTGCCGCCCTGCCGCACCGCGTCCAGCTGGCGGGGCCTGGTGCCGTTGGGGGTGCGAGTCACCTCCTCCAACTCGGTGCATCGCTGTACCAGACTGTTCCGGTTCGTGCTGTTGAGCCGCTGGCGCAGGGCGGGGTACAGCTCGACCAGGGCCACCGGGTCTCCGTCCGGGACCTCGCGGGTCTCCTTGCTGATCACGTCGGCGTAGCGGAGCATGCCCCACTTCTCGACCATCAGTTCGGCGTCCGCCGCACTCGGCACCAGCAGCGCGGGGAGCTGTTCGGCGCGCAGCGCCCGGTACTCGGCCGAGCCGACCGCGACGGTGATCTCCTCGTCCGGACGGTTGCCCCACGTGTCACCGATGCGGCAACGGGTCAGCGATTCCTCGGGGAAGTCCGCGCCGAACCGGGTCAGCATTACATAGGTTGCTCCCACGAAGGTGTCGTCCTCGCTCCGGGACACCTCGGTGAGAAGGTTCTCCCAGCGCGTGGACGGGACTTCTTCGACCGTGGTCGGCATGCGCAGCTTCCGGGCCTTTTCCGGCGAGATCTCGGCGACCGGCAGCACGTCGCGGTACGCGGCCAGCTGCGGTCCGACCGCTTCCCTCAGCGCCTTGATCCCCTGGGAGGTGGCGACCGTCCCGTACTTCCTGAGCAGCCAGCGAATCGGCGAGGCCACGGCTTGGCGGCTGCTCGTCTGTGCGCCGATCTGCAGAGTCCAGTTGTCCACGACGGCGTCGTCCGGCAGTGCCTTCAGAAAGGCCGCGCGTGACTCCTCCGAGAGCGATCGGAACAGGTGCAGGGGGCCGCCGACGGCGGAGCCCTCCACCTTCGTCCGGCCGAGAGAGGGGCGAGGGGTGTGGTCGTCCAGGGTGCGGAGATAGGCCGAGTGGACCGCGGCCCGGTACTCCTCGAACCATTCCTCGCCGTCCGGCTGCACCGAGGTCGAGGGCAGCGCGCGCAGGCCGATCTCCGAGAAGAAGGGAGCGTCGTCCGAGTGGAACCCCATGTCGACGGCGATGCTCGGGTCGCGCCGCGGGTCGACGACCGGGCCCGGCAGCATGCAGTCGCGCACCGGCCGGAACCTGCCGTCGGCCGTACGTACGCGCAGTGTCTCGCGGGCGTCCGGAACTCGTTCCAGCACTCGGTGGGTCAGTCGGCGTCCGCCCGCCCGACGGAACAGCTCCCAGAATCGCTCCCACTCGCTGTCCCCGTACCCGCCGAAGCCCTGGTCGAGGACGCTGATGAACCGTCCCTCGGCGTCTGCCTCCCGGATGCCGAGAACATCGAGCGCGTGAGCGAGCGACGGATCCCGGGCGAGGTCGCCGACCACGTACACGAGGGACTCCCGCAGCCCTCCCTCGTCGGCGCGCCGGAAGACCCGGCCGGGGATCGGGGCGACGAGACCGTGCTCCTCGGTGAGCACGATCCGCGCCGCGCGGGCCTCCTCGACATACGGGGAGCGGATCTCGATCATCTCCGCGAGGACGCGGATCGCCACCGCCGACGCCTCGGGCGTGCCGCACTGGACGAGTGCCTCCAGCCATGTGCGGACGTCGGCACGCTTGTGCTCGGCCGCCGCGAGGATGTGCTCCACCTTGCCGGAACGCAGCAGGTCGGCTTCGGCGTTGGGGTGCAGCCAGTCCGTGGGGCGACCGGGGCACTCGTGCCACATGCGCAGCCATCCGGTGAGGCGCTTCTGGTCCTTGTCGAGGCGGGGATGGATCCGGAGTTCGGCGGGCACGCGAAGCACCCCGTCCTGGTCGGGCAACGACGGTCGGACCGCGGCCCGGGCCCAGATCTCCCGGGTCAGGAACTCGTCCGCCCAGCTGATGGCCTCCTTCGCACGGCCAGGCAGCAGCGGGAGGTACGCGGCAGGGTCCTCGTCGGACGCCAGCAGGGGGAGTGCGTCGACGACCAGCGCTGCCGAGACTTTGATCATCTCCTCGTTGAACGCAGAGGAGTCGAGAAGGTTCTGTCGGTCCTCGTTCGTCTTCCAGGCGCCGTTGAGGATGCCGCTGAGGGACATCTCGTACTTGGTCGGGAAGAACGACCAGAAGCGTCCTCGACCGCGGGACCTCGGGGAGACGTACAGCCCGCTCTCCGCGTCCTTCTCCAGAGCCGGCACGGCCCAGGCGAGGTCGAGGGTCAGACGGTCGTGCAGTTCGCCCGCGTCGCGCCGGGCCGCCGGTCCGGGTTCGTGGGTGACGGAGAAGACGCGCCAGCGGGCGGACGCGGCCGGCCTGCCCGTTCGCTCCTCGACGACGGTGTGGAGATCACCGGACTGCTCCGTGGTCAGCACCCGTCGAATGACGGGACGAGGCCGCCGGTCCTCGAGCACGACCTTCGCCACGTGGGGGGACAGGAGTTGGAAACCGACGGGGAACTCCTCGCGCGAGGAGCCGGCGCTCGTCCGCCCGCCGTGCATGTCCTGGGCGAGTCGCTCCACGGTACCGTCGAGCAGAGGGAGGCGCACGACCGTGGTGGCCCACCCCAGCAGCTCGTCGAGTACGGGATCGTGCGCACGTTCGGCGTCCATGTCGAGGGGGCGTGCCATGCGAAGCACCGGCGCCGCGAACGTCGGGCCCAGCCGTTCGGTCACTCCGGGCACGGAACGGATCCTCTGCGACGCCCACTCGCGATCGAATCCGAAGGAGCCGCTGCGGCTGAAGAACTGCGGAGTGTCGGTCACCACGAGGACTGACTTCACGCCGACGCCGAAGCGGCCGATCTGACCGCCGCGCTTGCGCGACATGCTCATCCGGAGGATCGTCTCCGCGCCCTCGGGGGTCACCGGTGTGCCCTCGTTGGCGCAGTAGAGGTGCGTCGCGGTGAGGACGACGTGGACGGTGCCGCCCGGTTCGGAGGCGATCTCGTCGGCCGCGTTCTGGACGAGCTCGAACAACTGACGGTCGCCGTATCCGCCTTGGGTGATCCGTCGTTCGCTGTTGGCATGCTCCGGAACGAGGCCGGGGTCGACCGCGTAGGTCTGCAGCACGCGATCCGATTGCTCGAGGACGGTACGAACGACCGGGGAGTCGCTGGGAGACGACACTCTGTGGCTCCTGGAGTCGAGGTAGGACAAGAAGGGGAGCGGGGGGGGGGGGCGCGGTGGTGTTGGCCGGGGGGGGGGGGGGGGGGGGCCTCGGCTGGCCCC